>DATBQN010000226.1:0-10735 GCA_036560825.1 Thermoanaerobaculia bacterium | reverse complement strand
CCGCCCGAGAGATCGCCTGGCACCTTCCGCCAATCGCCTGGCACCTTCCGGAAATCGCCTGGCACCTGGGCCCGGGCGCGCCGGACCACGGCGACCACGAGGAGGGCGCAGGCGACGTGAAGGGCGAGCGACAGCCCATGGAGGATCACGGAGCCCGCCGGCAGCCGCGAGGCGAGCCAGGCCAGGCCGGGAACGGGGCGGATCATCTGGGGCGAGGAGGCCCAGATGGTGTGGGCGAGGAGGGCGGCGGCGCCCTCGCGCGCCCAGCCGGCATAGAGGAAGTCGTCGGCCAGCAAGCCCTCGCCGAGATGGCGGCCGTAGAGGGCGAGGGCGAGGCCGGCGAAGAGGCCGCCGGCGAGCGGGAGGGAGGGGGGACCCGGGCGGCGCGGAGCAGGCATCGGATGGAGGTCTAGAGTATCCCGCCCACCTACCCGGGACCGCTCGCCGCCGGTGTACCATCCATCCATGGTCAAGCCGGTCCGCCACCATCGACCGTTCTCCACCGGGAACCCGGCGCTCCCCCTCGCGGTGCTCCCTCTCCTCCTTGCCGCGCTCTTCCTCCTGGGCGGCGCCGCCCCGCCGGCTCCCGCGACGCCGCCGGCAGCTCCGTCCGCCGCGGCCGCCTTTCCCCACGGGACGATCGTCGAGAAGGTCACCGCCGCGGCCGATCCGTCGCAGACCTATGCGCTCTACCTGCCGTCGGCCTACGATCCCGCCCGGCGCTGGCCGATCGTCTTCCTCTTCGACGCCCGAGGGCGCGCCATGGTCCCCGCCGAGCGGTTCCGGGCCGCCGCCGAGACCAACGGCTACCTCCTCGCGAGCTCCTACAACTCGGCGAGCGACGGCCCGTTCGCTCCCAACCTCAAGGCGATGCAGGCGCTGTGGAGCGACACCCACCGGCGCTTCGCGCTCGACGACAAGCGCATCTACGCCGCCGGCTTCTCGGGGACCGTGCGCTCCTCGTGCACCCTCGCCCTGGCCGCCCCCGGCCGCATCGCCGGGGTGATCGGCGCCGCCGCGGGCTTCCCGGAGGGGCAGCCGCCGACGGCCAAGAACCCCTTCGTCTTCTTCGGCACGGTCGGCAACCTCGACTTCAACTTCGACGAGATGAAGCAGCTCGACGAGACTCTCGCCGACCTCCATGTCGCCCACCGCATCGAGGAGTTCGCCGGCCCCCATCAGTGGATGTCCCCCGAGCTCGCCACCCTCGCCATCGAATGGATGGAGGCGCAGGCCATGAAGGCCGGCACGCGGCCGCTCGACGCGGCGCTCGTCCAGAAGCTGTGGCGGGCAGACCTCGACCAGGCGCGGGCGCTCGAGGCCGGGGGCGACCGGCTCGGCGCCTGGCACCGCTACGGGGCGATCGCCGAGGAGTTCTCCGGCCTGCTCGACGTGGCTCCCGCCGCCGCCAAAGCCGCCGAGCTCGGCGCCGCGAAAGACGTCAAGGCCCGCCTGCGGGAGCGGCGGCAGCTCCGCGACGAGGACCGCCTGTACATCGCCGAGTCGCAGCGCGCGCTCGCGGCGGCGGATCCCGCGGACGGGCCGGTCAACATGCCGCGGCTCATCGCCGACCTGCGCATCCGCGACCTCAAGGCGCGCGCCGCGAAGGACCCGGCGAGCGACCCGGCGCTGGCGGCCCAGCGGCTGCTCAACACCCTCAGCGCCCAGACCTCCTTCTACCTGCCGCGGCTCTACATGGAGCGCAAGGACTACCGGCGCGCCGAGGTCATGTACGCGGTCGCCGCCGAGGTGGCCCCCCAGCGCCCAGAGGTCTGGTACAACCTCGCCGCCACGCGCTCGCGCATCGGCGCGCGCAAGCAGGCGCTCGACGATCTCAAGCACGCCGTCTCGCTCGGTTTCAAGGACGCGAAGCTGCTCGCGGAGGACGCCGACTTCGCGTCCCTCCGGGACGACCCGGCCTTCCGCGAGGTCCTCGCGGGCCTGCAGCGGCAGAGTGGAGCGGGCAACGGCTGATGGGCTGATGGCCGGCAGAGCCCTTCCGGAGGCCGTCTTCGCGCGCGCCCTGGCCTTCCTCCGCGAGCTCACCGGGATCTCCTCGCCGAGCGGAGACCGCGAGGGCCTGCTCCGCGCCGCCCAGCTCTTGGCCGAGGCGCTGGCGGCGCGCGGCCTCATCCCCGAGATCGCCGAGGAGAGCACCGGCTCTCGGCCCGCGACGCACCTGCCGGTCCTCGTCGCCCGAGGACGCGACGTCTCCCGCGGCCATCTGCTCCTCCTCGGTCACCTCGACACCGTCCTCCCGGCGCTGGCGCCCCGGATCGAGGGAGAGCGCCTCGTGGCGACCGGCGCGATCGACATGAAGGGGGGGCTCGCCGCGCTGGTCGGTGCCCTCGACCTCCTCGCCGAGCGGGGCCGGCGGCCGGCGGACGACCTCCTCCTCGTCGCGGTCCCCGACGAAGAGGTGGGAGGCGAGCTGTCGCGGCGCGCCGTCCGCCGCTGGGGAGAAGGAGCGCGGGCGCTCTGGGTTCTCGAGCCGGGCGAGCCTGCGGAGGGCGGCGCGGAGACCCTCGTCACCGGCCGCCGCGGCATGTTCACCTGGCACCTCGCCGCCCGCGGCCGTTCCTCTCACTCCGGCCTCGCCTACTGGCAGGGGCGCTCGGCGCTGAACGCCGCGGCCCGCTGGTCGACGGCGGCGGAGGCGCTCTCCGCGCGGAACGGCGGGCCGACCATCAGCTGCGCCCGGCTCGTTGCCGGAGACGCCGCTTTCGTCGAGAGCCTCGCGTCCGAGGCTGATCTCCTGGCCAGCGACCGGCGGCTGAACGTCGTCCCCGACCGCGCGGCGGTCGAAGGCGAGGCGCGGTTCCTCCG
Organism: Thermoanaerobaculia bacterium; assembly: GCA_036560825.1. Taxonomy (GTDB): domain Bacteria; phylum Acidobacteriota; class Thermoanaerobaculia; order Multivoradales; family UBA5704; genus DATBQN01. The sequence goes on along the minus strand of DATBQN010000226.1, from coordinate 7,909 downwards.
TCCCGCCGAAGGCGAGGCGCTGGCTCGCCGCCTCGCCGGCCTGGCCGCCGAGACGGCCGCGGCGACCGGCACCGAGATCGACTTCCACGCTGACCCGCAGATCCCGCCGGTCGATCCCGACGGCCCGCACCGCGCCCTCGCCGAGCACCTGATCGAGCTGGCCGCGAGGCAGGGGTGGCGACTCACCCTCGATCGCGAGCGCGGCGGCATCTCTTTCCCTAACTTCCTGCCCGATCCAGGCCGCATACCGGTACTCGACGGTCTCGGCCCGGTCGGCGGCGGCATGCACACCCGCGACGAATACGTCGACCTCGAGTCCTTCCGCCGCCGGATCGTCCTCCTCGCCGATCTCCTGCAGGCCGACGCCCCTCCCATCCATCATTAGGTGCCAGGCGATTAGTCCGAAAGTGCCAGGAGATTGACCCGCTCATCGTCGCTCGGCTGGGCTTCGAACGGTCATGACGGCGCCCGAGCGGCTCGTCGGACCGATTGTGCACCGTCCAAAGGACGGTCAAGCGGCAAGAACGGGGCCCCAGGCAGGCCCCAGGCAGCGGTTTGCAACACTTCGCGCAGGCTGCGCCCTCCGCGAGCGCTCCCGCGCGCAGTCCGGCGCCGTTCCGCCTCGCTATCGCTCGGCTCAGCCGGGGACGAAGGGCGCCGCCGGCGGGAAGCTCCCGGCCGGGAAGCAGGCGGAGAGTTCGCCTCGCCGGAGCCTGTCGGCCGCGGCTCGAAAGGCCTCCACGAACCGAGCGTAGGCAGCGCGAAAGGCGAGCCGCGCGGCGCGGCTCGCCGCGTGAACCAGGGGCGCGGGCGATCTCGCCAGGGTCGGAGGGCGGTAGTGAGGGTGCTGCGCGCGGATCGCCCTCGCACCCAGGACCCTGGCTCCCGACCGCGCGCGCTCGGCGGCGGCCTCCCTCTCGATCCCGTCGACGAGAGTCGATACCCGCTCCCGATATTCCTCTGCCGGTAGATGCCGCCAACACGGGATGGGGCCAAGCTCGAGGGTCTCCTCCGCCAGGAGGTCGGCTGCCGGCGCTTCCTTTCGCCGCTGGAGGACGTGCTCCCGCGTGCGGTCGCGCCAGTGACCGACCAGGGGCCGGCCATCGGCGAGAGCGCCGGCCGACTGGACCCCCGGCCAGTCGCGGACGCGCTCGACGAGATTCTCCTTGCATCCTTGCGCCAGCACGTACCGGAGCCGCTCCACCTGAGCGGCCTCTTCCTCCGTGACGACGATCATCGAGTAGCGGCTCTGGAAGACCGGTCCGCTCCATCCGGTCAGACGATTGACCTCGCGGGCGAGGTTCGAGGCGGCGTACTCCATGAAGTCGGCGACCTCCTCGGCGTCGTCCGCGACGAGCAGAAGGTGGAGGTGATCGGAGAGCACTGAGACGGCGCACACTCCGAGGGGGAAGAGCCGCCGGGCCCGTCCGAGGACGCCGAGGACCATGTCGTTGAGCTCGTCGCTGGGGCGGAACAGGTAGCGCCCCTGGACGGTTCGACAGGTGATCGCGACGAGGGTTTGCTTGCCGGGCACGTGACGAAGTCTTCTGGCCATGCACCAGAAGACGGAAAGCGTCGCGAGCTCCTTGCAAAAAGATCGGGCCGCCGCCGGCCCGAGCCCTCAGTCCTCCCCTTCGGCCTCCTCCGGCGCGCCGGGGCGCCGGTCGGAGATCGCCCATAGGGGCTGGGTCTCGGGGGCGAAGAGGGGGCGGGCGGGCGCGGGGGCGGCGCTCGGGCGGCCGCCAAAGCCGACGATCTGGTCCCAGACGCGGCCGAGGTCGTCGCCGAAGATCACCAGCAGGTCGCCCGGCCGGGCGGTCTCGAGCCCTTGGCGGACCGCCTCCTCCTCGCGGTAGACCTCGGGCGCGATGCGCTCCGCTGGAAAGCCCGCGGAGACGAAGCCCGCGCGCAGGAGCGCTCCCACCTCCCCCGGCTTTCGGCCCCGCAGGTTGTCGTCCTCGCGGAGCAGCACGAGGTCGAAGGCGGGGGCCGCCACGCGTCCCAGGGCGCGGATGTCCTCGTCGCGGCGGTCGCCCGGGGCCGAGACGATGCCAATGCGGCGGCCGTTCACCGCCAGCTCGCGGATCATCCGCGCCATCGCCTCCATGCCGTGGGCGTTGTGGGCGTAGTCGAGCAGCACGCGGAAGGGGTGCTCGTTGTAGAAGTTCATCCGCCCGGGGGTCTGGAAGAAGTCGGTGGTGAAGGTGCGCAGCCCCTGGCGCACGTTCTCCAGGCTCACCCCCAAGCCACAGGCGACCGCCGCCGCGAACATGGCGTTCTGGATGTTGTGGAGGGCGTGCCCCTCGACCGTCGCTGGGATCTGCCGCGCGAGGAGCAGGGGAATCTGCTCCTCTCCCTCGTAGAGCACCAGCATGCGGCCATTGAGGCTCTCCTCCAGCACCAGCGCCCGCCCGCGCTCCCGGATGTGCCGGCGCACCAGGTCGTTGGTGCGGTCGAGGGTGACGTAGAAGGGCTTGCCCGGGCTGTGCTCGGCCATCGCCGCGACCCGCGGATCGTCGGCGTTGAGCACGCAGACGTCCCGCGCCACCTCGGCGACCACCCGCTTGACGCGCGCCAGGTCGTCGAGGTCCTCGATGCCGCCCATCCCCAGGTGGTCCGCGGCGACGTTGAGCACCGCGCCGACGTTGCACTTCCTCCAACCGAGCCCCGAGCGCACGATGCCGCCGCGGGCGGTCTCCAGCACCGCGGCGTCGACCGTCGGATCGCGCAGCACGAGGTGGCTCGCCCACGGCCCGGTCATGTCGCCGGCGACGGTCAGCACGCCGTCGATGTAGACGCCGTCCGAGGTCGCCATCCCCACCGTGTGGCCGGAGAGCTTGAGGATGTGGCCGACCATGCGGGTCGTCGTCGTCTTGCCGTTGGTGCCGGTGATGGCGGCGATCGGGATGCGGCACGGAGTGCCGCTGGGGAAGAGCATGTCGATGACCGGACCGGCCACCTCGCGCGCCGTCCCCTCGGTGGGCGCCGTGTGCATGCGGAAACCGGGCGCCGCGTTGACCTCGACGATGGCGCCGCCGGCCTCCGCATAGCTCTGTGCGATGTCCGGGCAGATGAAGTCGACGCCGCCGACGTCGAGGCCGATCGCCTTCACCCCGCGCTCGGCCATGATGCGGTTGTCGTAATGGATGACGTCGGTCTTGTCGATCGAGGTGCCCCCGGTCGACAGGTTGCCGGTCGAGCGCAGGTAGAAGACCCGGGCCTCGGGCAGCACCGAGTCGAGCGCCGAGCCGGCCTCCTCGAGGAGCCGCCGCGCCTGGTGGTCGACCTCGAGGCGGGTGAGCACCTTCTCGTGGCCGACGCCCCGCCGCGGATCGGCGTTGACCCGCTCGATGAGCTCGGCGACCGTCGAGCGGCCGTCCCCCACGACGTGTCCCGGGACCCGCTCGGCCACCGCGACGACGCGCCCGTTCACCACCAGGATGCGGTAGTCGTGCCCCTCGTGGAAGGTCTCGACGATCACCGTCCGCGCCTCGTCGCGCGCCTTCTCGTAGGCGAGGAGCACCTGGTCCGGCGTGCGCAGGTTGATCGAGACGCCGCGGCCGTGGTTGCCGTCGAGCGGCTTGACGACCACCGGGAAGCCCAGCGCCTCCGCCGCGGCCACCGCCTCCTCGGCGTCGTAGACCAGGCGCTGGCGCGGCACCGGGAGCCCGAGATCGGCGAGGATCTGATTGGTGAGCCGCTTGTCGGAGGCGATCTCGACCGCCGTGTGGCGGGTCTCGCTGGTCACCGTCGCCTGGATGCGCCGCTGGTACCGGCCGTGCCCGAGCTGGACGAGCGAGCGGTCGTTTAAGCGGATCCACGGGATGTCGCGCTCCTCCGCCGCGCTGACGAGGGCCGCGGTCGAGGGGCCGAAGGCGCGGCGCTGCGCGAGGCGGACGAGGGCCTCGAGCTCGGCGCCGAAGTCGAAGGGCGAGGGATCGTGGGCGGCGCGCTCGGGCGGCAGCAGGTGGCGGATCACCCGCAGGCCGAGCTCCGCCGCGGCGGTCCCCACGCTCTCCTCGAGGAAGCTGTAGATGACGTGGTACTGGCCGTGTGGCAGGCCGCGGCTCCGCGTCTTGCCGTAGCTGACGCGGGTGCCGGCGAGGCACTGGAGCTCGATCGCCACGTGCTCGAGGACGTGGCCCATCCAGGTGCCCTGGTCCTCGGTCATCCGGCGCACGAAGCCGCCCGCCTCCTGGTAGGAGCAGGTGTGCTCCTGGAGGGTGGGGACGAGGGCGAGCAGGCGGTCCGCGAAGCCGGCGAGCCTGCCGGTCGGAAAGTCCTCGAGCTCGCCAAGATCGACGCGCAGGCGAATCACCGGCCGCAGCGCGTAGAGGTTGGGGCCGCGGTAGACGCGGGTCTCGAGGATCTTCATCGCGGGGCGCTACTCGCGGAGAGCGGCGGTCTCCTCGCGAAGGGTCTCGGCGTCGGCGCGCAGGGGCGGCAGCCCCTCGCGGCGCCGGAGGTCGTAGCCACAGCCGGCGGTCAGCACGTCGAGCTTGAGGCCGAGCATGGCGAGCGGCTGGCCGCGGCGCACCGCGTAGCTGTCGGTGAAGCGCATGGGCCGGGCGTCGAGGACGAGGACCGCGCCGGCCCCGATCACCTGCAGCGTCCCCTCGGGCTCGATCACCACCGCGGTGTCCTCGTCGATGCCGACGCCCAAGGGGGTCGGGTTGTAGGAGAGGGCGGTGAGCAGCCGGCCGAGGCGATCGCGGCGGCGGAAGTGCTGGTCGATGATCAGCTCGGGGGCGAGCCCGAGACCCTGGGCGAGGTGGACCAGGCGCCGGCGCGGCGTGCTGCCGCTGTCCCCCAGGGCGATCATGTGCTCGGAGAGGAGCGACGCTCCCGCGCTGGTGCCGCCCACGACCATCCCCGCGGCGTGGCGGCTGCGGATGGCGGCGGCGAGCGGCGTGCCGCCCAGCGCCGAGGAGAAGCGGAGCTGGCTGCCGCCGGTCAGGAAGAGGGCGGAGGCGTCGGGGAGCAGGTCGAGCACCTCGGGGCCGGCGGCGAGCGCCTCCTCGCGATTGCCGATGCGCAGCACGGCGACCTGGCCGATGCCCAGCTCGCGGAAGATGTCCGAGTAGCGCTCGCCGGTGTCCGCGAGCTCCGAGGAGGTGGCGAGGACGAGGAGCCGGCCCTGCGGGCCCCCGCACAGCTCGACGAAGCGCCGCAGGACGACGCGCTCGCGCGTCTTGTCCTCGGCGCCGCCGATCGCCATCAGCCGGCCGGGACGGGGGATCGGTGCGGAGTGCGCGTCCATGCCGGCGGGGGATTCTACCGGAGCGGACCGGCGATCGGTCCGCCGGCGGCCGGCCACCGCCGGCGCGCTCCCCCAGATATAGAGTCCTCACCACGCGATGACGCTCCTCGACTCCCGGCGGCTCACTGGCCCCAACCTGCTCCTCGGCGGACCCGGCGCGGTCGTTGAGGTTGAGATCGTCGAGGTCGCTCACCCGTCCTATCCCGCCGACGCCGTCCTCCCCCTCTGGCGCGAGCGGGCGCGGCGGCTGCTGGCGGCGGTCGGCTGGGGGGGCGAGCGGCTCGCCGCCCGCCGCCATGCGAAGGGCCTCTCGCTCGCCCTCTCGGCTCCGCTCGACGCCCTCTACGCCGCCACCGAGGTCGCCGAGGAGGCGTGGCACGCGACGGCGGCGGCGCTCGCCGGCCGTCCGGGGTACCCGCTCGAGGAGCCCGCGGCGCGTCTGCGGGAGACCATCGCCGCCGAGCGCAACCCGCGGCTCGCCGCCCTCTCCGCGGCCGCCGCGGCGAGGGGGGTCGCCTTCCTCTGCGACGCCGACCAGGCCACGGTCGGCCTGGGAACCGGCTCCGCCACCTGGCCGGTCGGCGCGCTGCCGGCCCCGCGGGAGATCGACTGGGGACGGGTCCACGACGTGCCCGTGGCGATGGTCACCGGCACCAACGGCAAGACGACGACGGTGCGCCTGCTCGCGGCGGTCGCCGCCGCGGCGGGACGGGTCGCCGGCCTCACCTCGACCGACCGCATCGCGGTCGCCGGCGAGCCGATCGATCACGGCGACTATTCCGGACCGGGAGGCGCGCGCACCCTCCTCCGCGACCGGCGGGTCGAGCTCGCCATCCTGGAGACGGCGCGCGGGGGGATCCTGCGCCGCGGCCTCGCGCTCGCCGCCGCCGACGCCGCCGCGGTCACCAACGTCGCCGCCGACCATCTGGGCGAGTACGGGATCGACGGCCTCGCCGACCTCGCCGAGGCGAAGCTGGTGCCGGTCCGCGCGGTGCGGCCGGGTGGGACGGCCGTCCTCAACGCCGACGACCCCGAGCTCGCCCGTCGCGGTCCCCCGGCGGCCCGCGCTCCCATCGCCTGGTTCAGCCTCGAGACGAAGAATCCGCTCCTCGCCGGCCACCTCGCGAGGGGAGGCGCCGCGGCGTTCCTGGACGGGGACGACCTGGTCCTCGCGGCGGGGGGGCGCCGGCGATCCGTGACGCGGCTCGCCGACATCCCGATCGCCTTCGGGGGCGCCGCCCGCTACAACGCGGCCAACGCCCTAGCCGCCGCGGCCCTCGCTCAGGCGCTGGGCCTCTCCGACGCCGCCATCGCCCAAGGCCTCGCCTCCGTCGCCGGCACGCCGGAGGACAACCCAGGGCGCGCCAACCTGCTGGAGCTGGGAGGCATCCATGTCCTCCTCGACTACGCTCACAACCCGCACGGGCTGGCGGCTCTCCTCGAGGTCGCCGCCGTCCTCCCCGCCACCCGCCGCCTGCTGATCGTCGGTCAGGCCGGCGATCGCGACGACGACGCCATCCGCGAGCTCGCCGCCACCGCCTGGCGCCTGCGGCCCGACCACGTCGTCGTCAAGGAGCTCCCCTCGATGCTCCGCGGCCGGCAGGAGGGCGAGGTCCCGGCCATCCTGGAAGACGAGCTCCGCCGCCAGGGAGCCCCCGCAGAGGCGCTCTCCCGCGCCGCCGACGAGCCGGCGGCCGTCGAGCGGGCCCTCGCCTGGGCGCGCCCGGGCGACCTCCTCGTCCTCCTCGTCCACACCGACCGCGACGCGGTGCTCGCCCGGTTGGAGCAGGCCGGCGCCCGCCCGGCGGGCGGCCGGGTCCGATCGGAAGCCTGACCGGGAGCCAGCGGGCGATGGATCGGCTCACCCTCTTCGGTCTCTTCGCGGTGACGGCGGGAGTCGTCTTCTACGCGCTCGAGGAGCGCAGCCGCTGGTTCATCCTCGCCTTCGCCGGCGCCTGCGCCCTGGGATCGCTCTACGGGTTCCTCCAGGGCGCCTGGCCCTTCGGTCTCGTCGAGGTGGTCTGGACCCTCGTCGCGCTGCGGCGCTGGTGGCTCTCCGGGCGCCCAACGCCGGGTGCCAGGTGATTTGCAAACATCGGGCAGCAAACAACTTGAGATCGACGCCGAAGGTGCCGCCGAAGATGCCAGGCGATTTTCCGCCGCCAGGTGCCAGGGGATTCCAGGGCCTCCGCGGTAAGCTTGCCCCGTGCGCGCCATGTTGTTCGAGCGGGCCGGCCAGCCGCTCCGCGAGGCCGAGATCCCCGACCCGGAGGCCGGACCGGGCCAGGTCCTCCTGCGGGTCCACGCCTGCGGCGTCTGCCGCACCGATCTCCACATCCTGGACGGCGAGCTGGCGGAGCCCGAGCTGCCGCTGGTCCTCGGCCATCAGATCGTGGGAACCGTGGTGGCGGCGGGCCCCGGCGTCGAGCGCTTCGGGGCGGGCGAGCGGGTGGGGGTGCCCTGGCTCGGCTGGACCGATGGCTCCTGCCGGTTCTGCCGCTCGGGACGCGAGAACCTGTGCGTCGGGGCCCGCTTCACCGGCTACCAGATCGACGGCGGCTATGCCGAAATGGCGGCCGCCGACGAGCGGTTCTGTTTCCCCATCCCCGCCGGCTACTCCGACCTCCAGGCGGCGCCGCTCCTCTGCGC
>DATBQN010000225.1:0-2415 GCA_036560825.1 Thermoanaerobaculia bacterium | reverse complement strand
CCGCGATCCGCTTCCACGAGCGCCGCGAGCGTTTCGCCCGCGAGACGCGGGCGTATCTGCTGCTGCGGACGCGGAGGAGGATCGGCGAGGAGCTGAGAGCGCGGCGAGAGGAGGTGTACGGGGCGGTCGCCGAGCTGGTGGAGCTCCAGGCGGGAGCGGCGCCGGGCGCGGCCGTCAAGGCGTCGTCGCGGCCTCTCTACACCGGGTAGTAGCTGTCGAGGATCTCCCGGAACTGGGCGTCGAGGGCCTTGTAGTCCGCGGCGGTGAGCTCGCCCCGATCGAGGATCTTCGCGATCGCGTCGAGGGCGGCCGCGGGGCGCGGGGTCAGCTTGCCGAGGTGCCCGCGGAGGGTGCGAGGGAAGCGGCGGGTGTCGCGCGCCATGAGGAAATCCGGCTGGGCCGCCGCGGCGGCGAGACGCCCGGACTCGGCCCAGCGTCCGAAGTCGTAGTCGTCCTTTTCGAGATAGCCTTCGAAGTCCTGGCGCGCCTTCCTCACCTCGGCGGCGAGCGAGGCCAGCGGCGCGCCCGAATGGATCTTCGCGGGAAGCTCGAGGAAGAACTGCCTCGTGTCGAATCCCGCGGAGGCTTCCTTCAGGATGCCGTTGACATGGGCAGCGGCATTCTCTGCCGGCGCACGATCGCCGACTGCGAGGCTCACGTCGAGATTGACCATCTCGACGCCGAGCTGGAAGGCAGCCCGCGTGTGGTCGTCAGGACCGGTGCTCACGCCGCGCGTGACGGGCCCCCAATAGGACTGGGCGATCGCTGCCTGCCGCCCGGCGAGCGAGGTCAGGAGGCGGGCGACCTCAACCTGCGGCGGGCCGAAGATCTGCTGGTAGATCACCGTTCCGAAGACCGCCACGACGGCCGCGGCGACCGCTGTGGCCAGGGCGACCCGGCGCGGTGCCCGCCGCATCCTGGGCTGTGGCTGCGGCACCTCGCGCGGTCTGAATGGGAGCGGGATAGCCGCGGCGGCGGCGATCTCGAGGTCCGGGATCTCCGCGGCATCTGCGGCGTGCTCGTCGTCCGCCAGGAAGCTCGCCGTCTCGGCGAAGAGGGCCAGGCACGGCTCGCAGCGGGCGAAGTGCGCCCGCAGGCTCTGGGCCTCCTCGGCGGAGAGCTTGCCGTCGTGGAGGGCCGCCAGCTCCTCGAGCTCGGGGTGGCCGGCTCCGCCGGCGTCGTAGGTTGCGCGCTCTTGCATGAGTGTACCTAGGCGAATTGTCCTCTCAAGAGGTTCGACGGACCAGCCCGCGAAATTTACCCCGCATCGCCCTCACTCCCACCGTATCTCCTCCCGGTTGAGCAGCTCGGCGACCTCCGGCCAGGCGACGCCGCGCTCCTCCAGGGCCTGCCGGAGCCGCGCCAGGATGCGGTCCTTCCGGCGGTAGAGCGCCTTCTCGTCGAGCCCCAGCGAGCGGGCGACGTCGGCGAGCTTCATCCCTTTGAAGATGCAGAGGCGGATGACCAGGAGATCGTCGTCCGGCAGCGAGGCGAGCGCCTCGTCGAGCGCGGTGGCGACGCGGCGGCGGCTGGCGCGCAGCTGCTGCGCGTGGATCTGGGCCTCCGGCCGCGCCTCCAGTGAGGGGCGCTCGCTGAGCTCGTCCTCGCTCACCAGGCGGCGCGGGGGTTTCTGCGGCAGCCGGGCGTAGATGCGCTCGAGCTCGGCCTGGCTGACGTCCAGCTTGAAGTTGATCCGCAGTGTCCCGCACGCCTCGTCGAAGCCGCGGCCGTCGCGCCAGACGAGCTCCTCGAGCTTGATCGCCACCTCGCCCAGCCTCGTCGCCTCGGCCGACGGGCGCCACTTGCCCCACAGGTGGTTGCGGTAGTCGTGGAAGTAGTTGAGGACGACCGCGCTCAGGTAGGTCTTGAGGGTGCTCTTGCCCGAGTACTTGCGGAGCACGGCGTAGTCGTGGTCGACCAGCTTGACCTTGACCTGGGCGGCGAACTCCTCGGCCTCCTCGCCGCGGCAGTAGTGCGTGCGGCACGCCCAGGCGACCACCCGTTCGACGAGCTTCAGGTTGTCGAGGAAGAGCCTTTCGGGGGACGTCGAGCCGGCGCCTCCGGGGCGCGGTTTCAGGGATTGCAGCAATCTGGACCTCGTGTGCGCAAGAGTCTACAGGATCTCTCTCCCGATCTGTTGCCGATCTGTCGGGGCGCCCCGGGAATCTGAAAGGCGCGGTCCGTCTACCTCGCACGGAACGCAAGAGGCCACCCCGAGCGCGACCCGAACTCTCCTATCGAACGGCTAGCCACATGTTACCATCGACGCAAACAGGAAAGCTCCGGGGCATCGAGAACGGCTGGACGCCGTGCCTCTCGAGCCTGCCGGCAGAGATGAGAGTCTCCCCAGGTCTCGCGGTGTGCCTCGCCGGCTCGGCCGGCGTGTTGCTCTCCGTCTGGGCGGCCTGCAAGCAC
>DATBQN010000224.1:0-9962 GCA_036560825.1 Thermoanaerobaculia bacterium | reverse complement strand
GGCAATGGCGTGGGCTCGCATGGCGGCGCTCACGCTAGCACGCCGGCCGGCGAACGCGACGCGGCCCAATTCTCCTCGCGGCCGCACCTTGACCTAATGAGAGGACTTCGCCAGCCCGCGAGGGCTGCGCAAGGGAGCCATCACGCCATGGAACAGCTGCTTCGGGATGTACGCTACGCGGCGCGCCAACTGGTGCGGAGCCCGGGGTTCACCCTGGTGACCGTGGTGACGCTGGCTCTGGGCATCGGCGCCAACAGCGCGATCTTCAGCGTCGTCGAAGGCGTCCTCCTGCGCCCGCTGCCTTACCAGCACGGCGACCGGTTGGTCCACATCGGCAGCCGGCCGGCCACCAAGGGCGCCAGCGAGATGCGCTTCTCGGTGCTGGAGATGGCCGACTATCGCCGGCAGAGCCATGCGTTCGCCGGCATCGCCGAATATCACTCGATGAGCTTCCCCCTGCTCGGCCAGGGCGACCCGGATCAGGTCAAGACCGGGGTCGTCTCGGCAAACCTCTTCACCGAGCTGGGAGTGAGGCCGCTGCTCGGCAGGCTGTTCGTCCCCGAGGACGACCGAGCCGGCGCCCCGCACGTCATCGTGCTCGGCCACGACTACTGGGAGAGCCGCTTCGGCAAGGATCCCGGCATCGTGGGCAAGACCCTGCGGATGAACGACGAGGCCATCACCGTCGTCGGAGTCCTCCCTCCTCTGCCGGCCTACCCGGGCACCGACGACGTCTTCGTTCCCACCTCCTGCTGCCCGTTCCGCAGCAGCACCCGCACCATCACCCGCCGGGAGTCCCGGCTGGTGAAGCTCTTCGGCCGGCTCAAGCCCGGGGTGTCGCTCGCCGCGGCCTCCTCCGACGTCGACACCATCTCCCGCCGGCTGCACGCGGAGTTTCCCGCCTCGTTCAAGAAGGGCGCCGCCGTCGACGTGCCGGTGACCTCGGCCCGCGAGGAGCTCATCCGCCGTTTCCGGCCCACTCTCCTCGTCCTCCTGGGCACCGTCCTCCTGGTGCTGCTGATCGCCTGCGCCAACGTGGCCAACCTCGCCCTCGCCCGCCTCATCAGCCGCGATCGCGAGATCGTCGTGCGCACCGCCCTCGGGGCGAGCCGCCGGCGCCTGGTCCGCCAGTTCTTCACCGAGAGCACTCTCCTCGCCCTGCTGGGCGGCGCCCTGGGCCTCGTCATCGCCTTCGCCAGCCTGCGCTTCCTCAGGGCGTTCACGCAGCTCTTCACCCCGCGGGCGAGCGAGATCGCCCTCGACCTCCCGGTGCTCCTCTTCACGCTGCTCATCTCGCTCGCCACCGGGTTCGTCTTCGGCGTCGTCCCCGCCCTCCAGGCGACGCGGCGGAACATCGTCACCTCGCTCAAGGAGGGGAGCTCCAACGCGACGCTCAGCGGCGGCGGTCAACGGGCGCAGTCCCTGCTCATCGTGGCGCAGGTGGCGCTCTCCTTCATCCTCCTCATCGGCGCCGGCCTGATGCTCCGCTCGGTGATCGAGCTGCAGCGGATCGATCCCGGCTTCAAGCCGGAGAACATCATCACCATCCGCATCGGGCTGCCGCCGGCGAAATACCCCAATCCGCCGGACCGCCAGCGGCTGTTCCAGCAGCTGCTCGATCGCGTCGCGGTTCATCCCACCGTGCTCGCCGCGGCGATCTCCACCGACGGGCCGCTCACCGGCGGCTCGATGAACCCGACCTTCAAGATCGAGAACCGCGAGTTCCCGCCCGACCAGGACCCGACGGCGAGCCTGCACGGCGTCAGCCCCGGCTATTTCCGCACTCTCGGCGTGCCGCTCCTGCGCGGCCGCACCTTCACCGACGAGGACCGCGAGCAGGCCCCCGGCGCGGTCATCATCAGCCAGGCGCTGGCGAAACAGCTCTGGCCCACCGAGGATCCTCTCGGCCATCGCATCGCGATGACCAGCATGGGCAGGGACGACGACTGGTGGACCATCGTCGGCGTCGTCGGCGACGTCAAGCAGCACGGGCTCGAAGCCGATGCGGGCACCAGCCTCTACTACCCGTTCCGGCAGGCGCCGGGCGGCGCCCAGGAGGTGCTCTTCGTGCGCACCGCCGGCAGTCCCGAGCGCATCGTCGGGGACGTGCGCGCCGAGCTCCGCCGGCTCGACCCCGAGCAGCCCATCGCTTCCATCCTGACGCTCGAGCAGTTGCGCAGCGACCTCATCGCGCCCTATCGGCTCACCGCCTCGCTGCTCGCCCTCTTCGCGCTCCTCGCGCTGGTCATCACCGCGACCGGAGTCAGCGCGGTGATGGCGTTCTACGTCACCCAGCGGACGCAGGAGATCGGCATCCGCTCCGCGCTCGGCGCGCAGCCCGAGGACGTGCTGCGCCTGGTGGGGCGCGCCGGGATGAAGCTGGTCCTCATCGGCCTCGTCATCGGCGTCATCGGCGCGCTCTTGCTGTCGCGGCTGATCGCCAGCGTGCTGTTCGGCACGCAGCTCGCCGATCCGGTGACCTTCGTCGGCGCGCTGCTGGTGCTGTCGATCGTGGTGGCGGTCGCCTGCCTGGTGCCGGCGCGCCGCGCCGCGAAGCTCGACCCGATGGTCGCGCTGCGCCGGGTGTGAGCCGCGCGAGAGCCTTCTAGGCCGCGGGAGCGAGCGCCAGGCGCAGCGCCTCGGCGCCGGTGTTGCCGCCGGAGAGGATCACTCCCACCCGCCGGCCGCGGAAGACGTCGTGCGCGACGACGGCGGCGAGGCCGGCGGCGCCGGCCGGCTCGACGATCACCTTGAGGTGGCGGATGACCTGTCCCATGGCGGCGAGGATTTCAGCGTCGTCGACGGTGAGCACGCCGGTCGCGAGCTCCTGGATGAGCCGGAAGTTGATCTCGCCCGGCTGCGGCGCGGTGAGGCCGTCGGCCAGCGTGGCGATCCGCGGCGGGGCCACCGGGCGGCCCGCGGCGAGCGAGCGCACGATGCCGTCGGCGCCCGCCGGCTGCACGCCGTAGACGGCGACCCGCGGCGCCAGGGCGCGGACGGCGAGCAGCGCTCCCGCCAGGAGACCGCCACCCGAGGCGGGCACCGCGAGAGCCTCGAGATCGGCGACTTCCTCGAGGAGCTCCCAGGCGGCGGTGGCGGCGCCGGCGATCACCTCCGGATCGTCGAACGGATGGATCAGCGTGTAGCCGTGCGCTTCGCGCAGCTCCGCAACCCGGAGGAACGCGGCGGTCGCGTCGGCGATCCCCGCGCTCTCGACCTTCCCACCCAACGCCCTCACCACCTCGACTTTCTCCGCCAGCGCGGTCTCCGGCATGACCACGACCAGGCGGGCGCCCGCCTCGCGCGCCGCGTACGCCGCGCCCACCGCCGCGTTGCCCGTCGACACCGCGAGGAGCCCGCCGGCGAGCTCCCCGGCAGCCAGCGAGCGCACCTTGTTGAGCGCTCCGCGCACCTTGAAGGAGCCGGTCGCCTGCAGGCTCTCGGCTTTGCAGAAGACGCGCGCGCCCGCCAGCTCGTCGAGCGCTTCGCAGCGGAGGACGGGAGTGTTGCGCACCCGCCCCGAGAGCCTTTCCCGCGCCGCCGCCACGTCGTGAACATCGGGCAGGCGAAGATCGGTACAGGCCATCCAATGAACCTTTCTCAGCGAGCGAGAAAAAATTTCTCTCTCTCATTGAGTGTGCGATCGCAGCCCCGAAGGATCGTCGTAAACGGCGGGGTCTATGTGGTCGAAAATATACATCTAATGCTTTGTTTATTGAGGTCCCACATTCGCGCGAGCCAGCACTCTACCTAATGACGTCTTCGCACCGAGCTGACTCGATCACGAATGCCGGTATGCACTCGAGCCATGGAACAACGCCCAGCGTTCGACGCTGAGACCGCGCGAGCGTCCGTCGCGGAGCCCGCCGGCGGCGAAGCCGAACGCAGCGTGCCCGATCTGTTGGAGTCCTCCGCCCGCCGCTGGCCGCGGCGGCCGCTGCTCCTCCTGGACGATGGAGAGGTCAGCTACGAGGACTTCCTCGCCGGCGTCAACGGTCTCGCCGCGCGGCTCGCCGAGGGCGGCGTCGAGCGCGGCGATCGCGTCGCCGCGGCGGTGCCCAGCGGCCCCGAGCTGCTCTACCTGTGGCAGGCACTGGCGCGGCTGGGCGCCGTCCTGGTGCCGCTCAATCCGGGGCTGCCGTTCGCCGAGGTGGCGCCCTTCCTCGAGCAGATCGGGATCGTCGGCGCGGTCGCCGACCGGGCCGCGCTGGAGGCCTACGGCCGGCGCTTCGACCTGCGCCTGCGCATGGCGGTCGGCGGCGACGCTCCGCCCGGCAGCCTCCCCTTCGCCACCCCTCTGCGTCCGCAGCCGCCGGCGTCGCCAGCGTCTCCGATCACCGCCGGCGATCGCGTCACCATCCTGCGCACCTCGGGGACCACCGGCGGCGCCAAGGGCGTCGTCCTCACCCACGGCAGCTACCTCCTGCCCGCCGCCGAGTTCGTGCGCTGGATGGAGGTCGTGCCGGAGGACCGCTTCCTCGACTGCCTGCCGCTTTTCCACCTGGCGGGGCAGTCGTTTGCCGTCGCCGCGATCGCCGGCGGCGCCGCCCTGAAGATCGTCAGCCGCTTCAGCGGCCGTGAGTTCTGGACCCACGTGCGCGCACACCGCATCACCGTGGTGCGCTATCTCGGCGAGATGCTCGCCGTGCTCCTCAAGCCCGCGGAGTCGTCCGCCGACCGGCGGCACACGCTGCGGGCCGTCTACGGCGGCGGCGCGCGCCCCGACGTGGTCGCGGCGTTCGAGCGCCGCTTCGGCGTCGCCGTCGTCGAGGGCTACGGGCTGACCGAGACGAACACGGCGCTGCGCAACGAGATCGGCGCCCGCCGGCACGGCTCCATGGGCGCGCCGCTGTCCTATTCCGAGGTCCGCGTCGCCGATGCGGCGGGCGAGGCGCTGCCCGCTTCGCGCGACGGCGAGCGGCACGTCGGCGAGATCCAGGTCCGCCGCAATCCGGCGATGATGGCGGGTTACGTGGGATGCCCGGAGGCCGCCGGCTCGTGCTTCGTCGGCGACTGGTTCCGCACCGGCGACCTGGGCTATCGCGACGCGGAGAATTTCTTCTACTTCGTCAGCCGCGAGAAGGACGTCATCCGCAGGCGGGGCGAGAACATCGTGCCGCTCTACCTCGAGGAGGTCCTCGAGCGCCATCCCGCGGTGGCGCGGGCCGCCGTCGTCGGGGTCCTCGACGAGCTCGGCGGCGAGGAGATCAAGGCCTACCTGGTCCGCCGCGCGGGCCGCGTCCTCGACGTCGGCGAGCTGGTCGAGTGGTGCCGGCCGCGGCTCGCCGACTTCGAGGTGCCGCGCTTCTTCGAGCTCTGCGCTGATCTGCCGATGACCTCCACCAACAAGGTCGACAAGAGCGCGCTGCGCCAGATGGCCGGCGCCGGCGGCGTCTGCTTCGATCGCCGCGCGGAGCCGGCGCCGCGCGAGCCCGCCGGAGGCTCTCCGGCGGGCCGCCACGCCTGCTGGGGAGCGGCCGGGCTCCCGGGGGAGGGGGAATGAGGCGCGCCGCGCCGCCGCGCGACGGCGCGGCGATGAGCGCCGCGCCGCGCCTCGCGGCCCTCGGGGCCCTCGCGGCGGACCTCGCTGACTGCCGCGAGGAGCTGGTCGTGGAGATCGTCCGCACGCTGCACAAGATCGTGCGCGTCGCTCGCGGCGAGGTGGATCTCGCGCTCCGGCGACTGCACGCCTTCGAGCAGGTGCTGCCGCGGCTGGCAGGGCGCGCGCCGGCCGGCGGCGTCGCCCTCTGCCTGCCCGGCAACGCCGCCCTCTCCAACCCGGTGGCGACGATCGGCACGGCATTCCTCGCCGGCAACCGTGTCCTGGCACGCTTCCCGGCCGCCTCGCGCGCCTGGGCGGAGCGCCTGGAGCCGCTCTTCACCCGCCGTCTGCCGGGCGTCCGCTTCGACCGCCGGCCGGGGCCGGAGTTCCTCGCCGCCGCGCTCGCCGATCCCGAGATCGCGGTGGTGATGGTCTTCGGCGACGACGCCTGGGTCGCGGCGCACGAGGACCGGGTGCGCGCCTCGGGCAAGAAGGTCATCTTCGAGGGGCCCGGCAAGGACCCCTTCCTGGTGCTCCCCGGAGCCGACCTCGAGCGCGCGGCGCAGGACGCCGTGCGCGGCGGCTACTACGACGCCGGGCAGGCCTGCACCTCGCCGGAGCGCTTCTACGTCCATGCGAGCCTCTTCGCCGACTTCGTCGGCCGGGTGCTCGAGCTGACCGCCGCCGAGGTGGTGGGGGAGCCCCGGCGGGAGGAGGTCACCGTGGGGCCGATCGCGCGCCGGCGGGTCGTCGAGCGGATCGCCGGCCAGCTTCGCGAGGCGGAGGCGGCGGGCGCGCGACGGCTCGCCGGCGGGCGGCTGGAGAGCTCCCGGCTGCGCGACGGCACGCCGGTGACCTACGTCCAGCCGACGGTGCTCACCGGCGTCGACTCCCGCCTGTCGATCATGCGGGACGAGACCTTCGGCCCCGTCATTCCGATCCAGGCCGTGTCAGGCGTCGAGGAGGCCCTGCGCCTCGCCGGCGACTCGCGCTACGGGCTGGCCGCCAACGTCTACGGCGGCCCGGAGGAGGCGGCCGCCGAGCTCGCGACGAGCCACGGCGGGGTCTTCCGCGACGAGATCTGGCTCTCCTATTTCAGCCGCAACCTGCACGCCCCGTACGGCGGCCGCCGGCGCTCGGGCTGGGTCTGGGAGTGGCGGGACGGCCGTTTCGATCGCCGTGAGGGCCCGCGGACGAACGCCCTCGAGTTCAGCCGACCCCATGCATCGACAGGAACAGGAGAGACCGCTCCCCATGCGTGAGAACCCCAACCTGCCGTTCTCGCTCGCCGAGTACCGGCGCCGCACGGCCGCGGTCCGCGCTGGCCTCGCCGCGCGGGGGATCGACGCCTGCCTGATCAGCATCCCGGAGAACATCTACTACCTGACCGGGTTCACCACCACCGGCTACTACATGTACCAGACGCTGATCCTCCCGGTCGAGGGCGAGCCGATGTTCGTCACCTACCTGGAGGAGCGGCTCAACGTCATCCGCCGTTCCTGGATGGACCGCTACCTGACCTACTCGGTGATCGAGGACCCCATCGAGGTCACCCTGCGGGCGGTCGCCGAGCTGGGCCTCGAGGACAAGGTGCTGGCGATCGAGGAGAGCGGCTTCTTCTTCCCCATCCGCACCTACAAGCGGCTCACCGAGGTGTTGCCGCGGGCGCGCTGGACGGACGGCAGCGGCGTGGTGGAGGCGGTGCGGCTGGTCAAGAGCGAGGCGGAGATCGCTTACATCCGCCAGGGCGCCAAGGCCGCCATGGCGGGGATGAAGGCGGCGATCGCCGCCGTCGCCCGGGGGAAGACCGAGAACGACGTCGCGGCCGAGATCTATCGCGCCACCCTGCAGGCGGGGAGCGAGTATCCCGGCAGCCCGCCCTATGTCGTCTCCGGCGAGCGCACGGGGCTGCCGCACGGCACCTGGGAGGGGCGGGTGCTGCGCGACGGCGACATCGTCTTCCTCGAGCACTCCGGCTGCGTCCGCCGCTACAGCGCGGCGATGATGCGCACCTGCTTCCTGGGCCGGCCGCCGGACATCGTCTGCCGCACCGCCGACATCCTCCTGCAAGGGGTGCAGAACGCGATCGACGCCATCCGGCCGGGCGTCACCTCCGGCGAGGTCGACGCCGCCTGCCGCGACACCATCCTGGGCGCCGGTTTTTCCGACTACACCCACGAGACCGGCTACTCGATCGGCGTCTGCTACCCGCCGGGCTGGAACGAGAGCCACATCATGAACCTGCACCCGGGCGACCCCACGCCGCTCGTGCCCAACATGGTCTTCCACATCGTGCCGTCGCTGATGATCCCCGAGCTCAACGGCCACGTCGGCTTCTCCGACACCGTCCTGGTGACCGCGAGCGGGCACGAGGTGCTCACCGACGGCGAGGTCGAGAGGAGGCTGTATGTCGTCGCTTGAGACCACCTCGGCGCTCGCCATCCCGCTCGCCATCCCGCTCGCCATCCATGGCGGCGAGCCGGTGGTGCCGGCGGGAGCGATCGACGAGCGCTGGCCGCTGGTCACCGACGAGGACGTCGCGGCGGTCGTCGCCACGCTGCGCTCGGGGAAGCTGTCGTGGATCAACGACGAGGCGGTGCCAGCGCTCGAGCGGGCCTGGGCCGAGTACGTCGGCAGCCGTTACTGCATCGCGCTCAACAGCGGCACCGCGGCGCTCCATGCGGCGGTGGCGGCGGCCGGCGTCGAGCCGGGGGACGAGGTGCTGGTGCCGGCGCTCACCTTCCTCGCCTCCGCCTCGGCGGTCGTCCACCACCAGGGCATCCCGGTCTTCGTCGACGTCGACCCCTACACCTATACCCTCGATCCAGCGCGCCTGGAGGAGAAGATCGGCGAGCGCACGCGGGCGGTGATCGTCGTCCACCTCCACGGCCTCCCCGCCGACATGGACCCCATCCGCGCCATCGCCGCGCGCCGCGGGATCTACGTCATCGAGGACAACTGCCAGGCGCCCGGCGCCCTCTACAAGGGCCGCCGGACCGGCTCGCTCGGCGACATGGCCGCCTACAGCATCATGGCGGGGAAGAACCTGGCGACGGCGGGGGAGGGCGGCCTCTTCACCACCGACGACCCCGAGCTGCGCAACCGCGCCGAGCTGCTGAAGATGTTCGGCGAGCGCGTCCACGCCGACGAGACGCGGGAGTACAACGCCGTCACCATGGGCTGGAACTACCGCTTCAGCGCCGTCCTCGCCGCCTTCACCCTGTCGCAGCTCCAGCGCCTCGACGGCTACACGGCGCGGGTGCAGGAGGGGGCGCGCTACCTGGCCGCCGGGATGTCGCGGATACCCGGCCTGCTGCCGCCGCGGGTGCCGGCGGACCGCACTCACGTCTACCATCACTTCCGCTTCCGCGTCGATCCCGCGGCGGCCGGTCTCGACCTGCCCGTCGGCCGCTTCCGCCAGGCGCTGCAGGACCTCATGGCGGCCGAGGGAGTGCCGCTCATCGAGTACCAGAACCGGCCGGTCCCCGGCCAGGTCCTCTTCCAGGAGAAGCGGGGCTACGGCAAGGGCTGCCCGTGGACCTGCGGCTTCGCCGGCCGCGAGGTGGTCTACGACGTCGCCGACTACCCGCAGACCCTCGACGTCATCCGCAGCTCGCTCCTCGTCGGCCACCGCCTGTGCATGGCGAGCTTCCTCGAGCGCGCCAACCTCGACCTCTATCTCGCCGCCTTCCACAAGGTCTTCTCGCACCTCGACGAGCTGGTCGACCACGCCCGCGCCCTCGACTACCGGGAGCCCTGGGAGCAGGGCGTGCGGCTGTCCTGACGGTCTCGCAAAGGAGGTTCCTTGGTCCTCAGCGCAGCTTCCCCGACCGCCGCCGCCAACCCGCGATTCGCCGCGCTCCGCGAGATGGCGCACACCCTGCGGCGCCACGTCGTCCAGATGGCGGCGGACTCGCCGGGCGCCCACGTCGGCGGCTCGATGTCGGCGATCGAGATCCTCGCCGTCCTCCTCTTCGACGGCGTGCTCAACGTCGACCCGGCGCAGCCGAAGATGGAGGGGCGCGACTACCTCATCTTCAGCAAGGGGCACGCCTCGGCGGCCCTCTACGGCGCCCTCGCCGAGCGCGGCTTCTTCCCCGTCGAGGAGCTCAAGACCTATAAGCGGATGGGGAGCCGTCTCGCCGGGCATTCGCTCAAAAGCATCCCCGGCGTCGAGCTGGCGACCGGCTCGCTCGGCCACGGCCTCGCGGTCGGCAACGGCGTCGCCCTCGCCGGCAAGCACGACGGCTCGACTTACCGGGTCTTCGTCGTGCTGGGGGACGGCGAGTGCCAGGAGGGCTCGGTGTGGGAGGCCGCCATGGCCGCCGCCCACTATCGGCTCGACAACCTGGTCGCGATCGTCGACCGCAACGGCGTGCAGGAGGACGGCCCGACCGAGGAGATCATGGCGCTCGAGCCG
>DATBQN010000223.1:0-6980 GCA_036560825.1 Thermoanaerobaculia bacterium | reverse complement strand
GTCCTGCTCGCCGAACCCCATGCGGCCGCCGCGCAGGACCAGCTTGCTGCCGACGTTCGAGGTCATGAGCACCAGGGTGTTCTTGAAGTCCACCTGGTTGCCGTAGGCGTCGGTGAGCGTCCCATCCTCGAGGATCTGGAGGAGGAGGTTGGCGACGTCCGGGTGGGCCTTCTCGATCTCGTCGAAGAGGATCAGCGAGTAGGGCTGGCGGCGCACCCGCTCGGTGAGCTGCCCGCCCTCCTCGTGGCCGACGTAGCCGGGCGGCGAGCCGATCAGCTTCGACACCGCGTGCTTCTCCATGTACTCGCTCATGTCGAAGCGCACCAGGGTGCGCTGGCTGCCGAAGAGGAACTGGGAGAGCTGGCGCGCCACCTCGGTCTTGCCGACCCCCGAGGGGCCGAGGAAGATGAACGAGCCGACCGGGCGCTCCGGGTTGGACACCCCCAGGCGGGCGCGGCGGATGGCGCGGCTGATCGCCGAGATGGCGCGCTCCTGGCCCACCACGCGCTGGCGCAGGATCTCCTCCATCTGCACCAGGCGCTCGGCCTCCTCGCTCTGCAGCGCCGCCACCGGGATGCCGGTCCACGAGGAGATCACCTCCTCGACGTCGCGCCGCGTCACCTCGAGGACGCCGCTCTCGTCGGTGGCGATCGACATCCGCTCGCGGTCCTCGCGGAGCTCGATCTCGCGCTCGCGCAGGTAGACCGCGCGCTCGAAGTCCTTGTCGGAGATGGCGACCTTCATCTCCTTGACCACCTCGCGTATGTCCTGCTCCAGACGGCGCAGGTTTTGGGTGTCGCGCACCCGCCGCAGCTTGACCCGCGCCCCCGCCTCGTCGATGACGTCGATCGCCTTGTCCGGCAGGTGGCGGTCCGGGATGTAGCGGTTCGACTGGTAGATCGCCGTGCGCAGGGCCTCCGGGCGGTAGCGCACCTTGTGGAACGACTCGTAGCGGTCCTTCACCCCCTCGAGGATCTCCATCGTCTCCTCGGGGCTGGGAGGCGCCACCTGGATGGCCTGGAAGCGGCGCAGCAGCGAGCGGTCCTTCTCGATGTACTTGCGGTACTCCTTGAGGGTGGTGGCGCCGACGCAGGAGATCTCGCCGCGCGAGAGCGCCGGCTTCAGGATGTTCGCCGCGTCGAGCGAGCCCTCGGCCGAGCCGGCGCCGATCAGCGAGTGGATCTCGTCGATGAAGACGATGAGGTCCTTGCTCTCCTTGAGCTCCTTCAAGATCCCCTTCAGCCGCTCCTCGAACTGGCCGCGGTACTTGGTGCCGGCGACGATCAGCGAGAGGTCGAGCGCCACGATGCGCTTCTGGGCGAGGAAGATCGGCACCCGGCCCTCGACGATGCGCTGCGCCAGGCCCTCGACGATGGCGGTCTTGCCGACGCCGGGCTCGCCCAACAGGATGGGATTGTTCTTGGTGCGGCGGGAGAGGATCTGGACGATGCGGTCGACCTCGTTGTCGCGGCCGATCAGCGGATCGAAAGAGGCCTCGGCGGCGAGCGAGGTGAGGTCGCGGCCGTACTCGGAGAGGAAGGGGAGCTCCTTCTTCTGCTGCGAGGCCTCGCGCTCCTTGGCGATCGAGAGCACCTCCTCGCGCACGGCGTAGACGTCGAAGCCGTGCTGGGTGAGGATGCGCATCGCCATCGAGCCCTCGACGCGCAGGATGCCGATCAGCAGGTGCTCCGAGCCGACGGTGGCGTGGAGCATGCTCTCGGCCTCGTGCGAGGCGTAGGCGAGGATCTTTTTCGACTCTTCGGAGAGCGGCAGCTCGGCGGTCGAGGAGATGCGCTCGACGAAGACGCGCTCGCCCTCGATCTCGCGGCGGATGTCCTCGGGCTTGACCTGGAAGCGCCGCAGGATCTCGCCGACCGTCTCCTCCCCTTCGCGCAGGATGCCGAGCAGGATGTGCTCGGATTCGATGACCCGGCTGCCGAGCTTGCTCGCCTCGTAGCGGGCGAAGAACAGCGCCCGGCGCGCCTTCTCGTTGTACTTCTCAAACATTCTGCAGGACCTCTTCCCGATACACGGAGCCCGTGGGGCAACCCTAGAAACGTATTGCTTATAGGGCCTTGAGGCACCGCCTTTCAGGGTCGAATTCTAGCACACCCCCTGCCCCCCCACCGGGTACGCGTACGGCGCCAGTCTGCCGTCCTCGAGGAGCAGGATGCGGCCGGCGCGGCGGGCGATCTCGGGGTTGTGGGTGACGAGGAGGGCGGTGGTCCCGTGCCGCTGCTGGAGGGCGACGAGGAGCGCGAAGACCTGGTCGCCGCTCGCCGGGTCGAGGTTGCCGGTGGGCTCGTCGGCGAGGAGGAGGGGCGGCTCGAGGAGGAGCGCGCGGCAGATCGCCACCCGCTGCCGCTCGCCGCCGGAGAGCTGGTTGGGATAGTGGTCGAGGCGGTCGTCGAGGCCGACCTCGGAGAGCAGGTCGACGGCGCGGCTCGCCGCCCGCCGCGGCTCGATGCCGGCGATGCGGCCCGGCAGCACGACGTTCTCGAGGGCGGTGAAGTCGGGCAGCAGCTGGTGGAACTGGAAGACGAAGCCGATGGTGCGGTTGCGGAAGGCCGCCAGGCGGGCGCCGGCGAGCCCGCTCAAGCGCTGGCCTCCGATCGCCACCTCGCCGCCGTCCGGCCGGTCGAGGGCGCCGAGCAGGTGGAGGAGCGTCGACTTGCCCGAACCCGACGGCCCCACCACGGCGACCAGCTCGCCGGGCTCGACCGCGAGGTCGGCGCCGCGCAGCACCTCGACGCGGCGCTCGCCGTCCTGGTAGGTCTTGACGAGGCCGCTGGCGCGGACCGCGAGGCTCACCGCCGCATCGCCTCGACGGGGTCGAGCGAGGCGGCGCGCTGGGCGGCATAGAGCGAGGAGAGGAGCGCCAGGCTCAGGGTGAGGAAGAGGACGAGGGCGAGGTCGCTCCCCTTGACCATGAAGGGCACGTACTCGAGGAAGTAGACCCGCCCGGGCACCGGCACGAGGTGGAAGCGGTCGAGCCCCCAGGCGGCCGCCACGCCGAGCGCGGCGCCGGCGGCGGCGCCGATCCCCGCCACCATGCCGCCGAGGAGGAGGAAGGCGCGGCGCAGGTGGGAGGGCGTGGCGCCCATGGCGCCCAGCATGCCGATCTCGGGCCGTTTGCTGGCGATGATGAGGGCGAGATCGGCGATCAGGGCGAGCTCCGCCACGAGGACGATGAGGAAGACGGCGACGAACATCATCGCCTTCTCGAGCCGGAGGGCGAAGAGGAGCGGGCGGTTCAAGTCCTGCCAGGTGTGGACGACGCTGCCGCGCGGGAGGATGGGGGGGAGGCGGCCGGCGACGGCGAGCGCGACGTCGAGGCCCGCGGCGACGACCTCGAGGCGCCGCTCGGTGCCGCCGAGGAGCGTCTCGGCGACGGCGCGCGGGAGAGCGATCCGCTCCTTGTCCTCCTGCGTGCGGCCGCTGCGGAAGGTGCCGGCGACGGGCAGGCTGCGCAGCCGCGGCTGCGGGCCGCCGAAGGGCGTCAGCGTGGGACGCGGCGAGACCACGGCGACGCGATCGCCGGGCGACAGCGCCCAGCGCGCGGCGAGCGCCGCCTCGACGTAGAGCCCCTCGGGACGGCCGGCCGCTCCCGGGAAGGACGCCGGCACCCGCCCCTCGAAGCCCACCATGTCGACCGGTTGCACGCGGCCGTGGTGGACGAGCCAGCCGCCGCCGGCGACCTGCACCTGCGCCGCGACGACGCCGGGGACGCCCAGCGCGGCGCGCCGCGCGGCCTCGGCGCTGGCGGCGCTCGCGCTCGGCGGCAGCACGACCTCGATCTGCGGCGTGCGGGAGAGGATCTCGCCGCGCAGGGCGTCCTGGAAGCCGGAGATCACGGCGAGCGAGAGCACGAGAGCGGTCACCCCGAGGGCGATGCCGCCCGCCGCCACCGCCGAGAGGAAGCTCGCGAAGGCGTCGCGGCGCGTGCTCCGCAGGTAGCGGAGCGCCAGGATGACGGGGAAGGGGACGTTGCGGGTGAGCAGGCTCACTCCGGGGCCTCGGGCCGCGGCTCCGGACGCGGCTCCGGACGCATTAGGGGGAAGAGGATGACGTCGCGGATGGACGGGCGGTCGGTCATCAGCATGGTGAGGCGGTCGATGCCGATCCCTTCGCCGCCGGCCGGCGGCATGCCGTGCTCGAGGGCGCGGATGTAGTCGTGGTCGAAGAGGTGGGCCTCGGCGTCGCCGCGCTCGCGCGCCTGGAGCTGGCCCAGGAAGCGCTCGGCCTGAACGTCGGGGTCGTTGAGCTCGGAGAAGGCGTTTGCGATCTCCATGCCGCCGAGGAAGAGCTCGAAGCGCTCGGTGAAGCGCGGGTCGTCCTCGCGCTGCTTGGAGAGCGGCGAGACCTCGATCGGATGGTCGAGGAGGAAGATCGGCCCCGCCAGGTGCTCCTCCGCGGTCGCCTCGAAGAGGTGCATGAGGAGGTGCCCATAGGTGCCGCCGGGAGGCGGCTCGATGCCGCGCTCGGCGAGCTCGGCGCGCAGACCCTCGGCGCTCTCGAGCCGCGCCGGATCGGCGCCCGCGAAGCGGACGATCGCCTCGCGCACGGTGAGGCGCGGCCACGGCCGGGAGAGGTCGAGCACCGCGCCCTGCCAGGTCAGCTCCGCTTTACCCAGCATCTTTTTCGCCGTCTCCGCGAGCTCGCACACCAGCTCCTCGGTGAGCTCCATCAAATCGCGGTAGTCCGCGTAGGCCCAGTAGAACTCGAGCATGGTGAACTCGGGGTTGTGGCGCACCGAGATCCCCTCGTTCCTGAAGTTGCGGTTGATCTCGTAGACGCGCGGCATGCCGCCGACGAGGAGCCGCTTCAGGAACAGCTCGGGCGCGATGCGCAGGTAGAGGTCGAGGTCGAGGGTGTTGTGGTGGGTGGCGAACGGCCGCGCCGTCGCCCCCCCGGGCAGGAGGTGCATCATCGGCGTCTCGACCTCGAGGAAGCCGCGGCGGTCGAGGAAGGCGCGGATCCCCGAGATGAGCGCCGCGCGCACCTCGAAGACCTGGCGCGACTCGGGGTTGGTGGCGAGGTCGAGGTAGCGCTGCCGGTAGCGGGTCTCGACGTCGGCCAGGCCGTGCCACTTCTCGGGCAGCGGCCGCAGGGCCTTGGCGAGGA
The DNA here is from genome assembly GCA_036560825.1 of Thermoanaerobaculia bacterium. GTDB lineage: Bacteria > Acidobacteriota > Thermoanaerobaculia > Multivoradales > UBA5704 > DATBQN01. The sequence continues at coordinate 1,856 of DATBQN010000223.1, read as the reverse complement.
GCGTTAGCTCCTCGACCTCGAGCGAGAGCTCGCCGGTGCGGGTGCGGATGAGACGCCCGCCAGCGCCCACGAAGTCGCCGAGGTCGAGGTTGTCGTAGACCAGCCGCGCCCCCTCGCTCAGCCGATCGGGGCGGATGAGGAGCTGGAGCTTCTCGCGCCCGTCGTGGAGGTCGACGAAGGCGGTCTTCCCGTGCACGCGCACGGCGAGCACCCGGCCCGGCACCCGCAGGCGCACGGCCGCCGCCTCGAGGTCGGCTGCGGAGGCCTCGCCCCACCGCGCCCGCACCTCGGCCGGATCGGCGTCGCGGTCGAAGCGATGCGGGTAGGTAGCGATCCCCGCCTCCGCGAGCCTCTGGCGCTTGGCGCGCCGCACTTCGATCTGCTCGTCGAGCTCCGACATGGTTTCCCTTCGCATGGACCGCCAGCCGCGGAACGATAACGCAATGGAGGGCGAAGTGGGCCTGCTGGTACGATCCGGCGCGGTGGACGACCTGGCCGCTCCGCTCGCAGAGGCCGTGGCGCGCTGGGACGCGCTCGGCTGGCCGCGCCCGTCGGTGGCGGTGATCTCGGGCTCGGGGTTGGGAATCGAGATCGCGCCGCCGGTCCGCGGGCCGATCCCGCTCGCCGACCTCCTCCCCTTCCCCATCCATCCAATAGAGGGTCACGCCCACGCGGCGGAGCTCCTCCTGCCCCTCCCCGACCGCCCGGTGCTCTACCTCCGCGGCCGGCTCCATACCTACCAGGGCTACGACGCCAACCAGACGGTCTTCCCGGTGCGCCTGGCGGCGCTCCTCGGGGCGCGGGTCCTCGTCCTCACCAACGCGGCCGGCGGCGTCGACCCGGCCCTCCGCCCCGGCGACCTCGTCCTCCTCCGCGACCAGATCAACCTCACCGGCATGAGCCCGCTCCGCGGCCAGCTCCCGCCCGAGTGGGGGCCGCGCTTTCCGGACATGACCCGCGCCTTCGATCCGCGCCTGGCAGAGCTCGCCCGCGCCGGCGCCGCCCGGCTCGGAATCCCCCTCGCCGAAGGGGTCTACGCCGGCCTCGCCGGCCCCGCCTACGAGACCCCCGCCGAGGTCCGTATGCTCCGCACCCTTGGCGCCGACGTGACCGGCATGTCGACCGTCCTCGAGGTCCTCGCCGCCCGCCACATGGGCCTCGCCTGCCTGGGCATCTCGCTGGTGGCGAACGCCGCCGCGGGTCTCGCGGACGCGCCGATCGACCACCTCGATGTGCTGGCCGCCGGGCGCAACGCCGCGACGGGCCTCGCCAGACTCCTGGGCGCCCTCCTTCGCAGTCCCGATTTACCTGCCTGACTGCCGGCGGGATGCCGGGCCGCCGCAGCGGCGCCGGCAACTGGCTCAGGTGAGCCGAAGGCGGTCGTCTCGTCGCGCCGCTGCCGGAGTAGAATACCGACGTTGAGGCAACGAATGACCAAGCTGACGATCGCTATGGATGAACGGGTCTTGGAGCGCGCGCAATCCAGGGCTTCTCAGCAGGGCACCTCTCTGGATGCCCTGGTTCGGAGCTACGTCGAATCGTTCGCAGGCGGCGAGGAGGGGCGGGAGCAGGCGGTGAGGAACTTGCTCGATCTCTCCCGGAAGACCGAGGGTGGAAGCGGTGGCCGCCGGTGGACGCGAGACGAGCTCCATGAACGGTAGAGTCTTTCTCGACACCAACATCTTCGTCTATCTCTACGACTCGGATCAGCCTGATAAGCAGGCGCGGGCGAGAACCTTGGTCGAGCGCTTCGGGCTCTCGGGCGAGATCGTCATCAGCACGCAGGTGCTTCAGGAGTTCTACGCCACCGTCACCCGCAAATTCGCCCGGCAGCTCTCGGAGGAGCAGATCCTCCT
>DATBQN010000222.1:0-4778 GCA_036560825.1 Thermoanaerobaculia bacterium | reverse complement strand
CCGCCCGGCTTAAACCCCGCAAAGAAGGTGCCAATTACGCTTCGAGACATCGCCTACCCGGCCGCCTTCTCGGCCGCCGCCAGCAGCCGCAGGAAGTTCTCGCCGAGGATGAGGCGCACGCCGGCGCGGTCGACGCCGCGCTCGAGGAGGGCGGCGGTCAGGTCGGGGAAGCGGGCGACATCCTCGAAGCCGACGAGCGTCTGCGGGATGCCGTCGAAGTCGGTGCCGATGCCGACGTGCTCCTCGCCGCCCAGCTCGATCAGGTGGATGAGGTGGTCGACGAGGGCCGAGAGCGGCACGGGAGGCAGGGGATGATCGACGAAGAAGCGTTCCACCTCCGCGGCCAGGGCGGCCGGGTCGTCGAGATGGGCCTCCTCCATGGCCTGAAGAGCTGGGATCAGCTCGCGGCTCGCCCGGCAGGCGGCGGGATCGACGAAGGCGGGGAAGGAGTTGGCCATGACGACGCCGCCGCGGCGGGCGACGTCGCGGACGAGGTCGTCCGGCAGGTTCCGCGGGTGGTCGCAGAGGGCGCGCGCCGAGCTGTGGGAGGCGACCGGCGGCACCGCCGACACCGCGAGCACCTGGGCGACGGCGGCGTCCGAGACGTGCGAGACATCGGGGAGGATGCCCCGCCTGTTCATCTCGCGGACGATCGGGATGCCCTCCGGCGCGAGGCCGCCGTGGAGCGCCTCGCCGGTCGAGGCATCGCACCATTCGTGGCTCGCGACGTGGGTGAGCGTCACGTAGCGCGCGCCCATCGAGGCGCACTCGGCGAGGAAGTCCATGCCGCCGGGGCCGCCGAGCGGCCGCCCGTTTTCGAGCCCGAAGACGGCGGCGACCTCGCCGCGCCGCGCCGCCCGGCGCACCTCCTCGGCGCTCTCCGCCTGCCGGAGGCCGGAGCCGAGCTGCTCGCCGGCGAGGCGATAGAGGGTCCGCGCGTGCTCGCGCCCGGCCTCCGCCGGGAGCGCCGCCGGCACGTAGAGCGCGAAGACCAAGGCGTCCACCCCGCCGCGCCGCAGCCGCGGCAGGTCGATGTGGCGGTCCGCGAGCTCCGCCGAGAGGTCCGCCGGCGCTTCCCAGAGGCGGGTCGGCACGTCGGTATGCCCGTCGAAGACCAGGCAGTCGTCGTGGAAGGTCATGGGGAGAGTCTATGGCGCGGCGGCGAACGCCGCGGCTGGCTGACGCCGGCCACGAAGGATGAAAAGGGTTGCAGGGCGTCACCTCGGGCTCGCTACGCTTTTGCCTGCCTTCGCTCCGCCCCTACGGCGGTCCGCCCAGCCCCACGCTCGGCCCGTAGAGCAGGGCGTTGAGGAGGATCGGCGCCGTGGCGCGCCAGAAGAGGCGGAAGTCGGGGTCCTCGGCGAAGAGGATGACGGTTCCCTTGCCGCGGCTCTCCTCGCCCACCAGGAGCGAACCCGAGAGGCGCTGCTCGGCCTCGGGGAAGGCGAAGCCGGCGATCACCGGATGCTCGTCGGCGGCGACGAGGACGTCCTTCTGCGGGTCGCCGGTGGCGCGCAGCACGCGGGAGCCCTCGTAGAGGACGGCCGGCGGGGCCGCCAGGCCGGCGGTCAGCGGATGGTGGCGCTGCATGCGGGTGGCGAGCGCCGCGCCCGGGGTGAAGATCGCCCGCCCGGCCAGGCCGAGCTGCTCGGCGGTCGCCGAGTCCTCGCTGCCGCTCGACTCCGGATCGTCCGTCGCCTTCGGCGGCTCCCACTTCTTGATCGCCGTCATCTGGTGATCCTGCAGCCAGACGACCGCCTCGCCGATGGCGACGAGCATGCCGCCGTCCTTGATCCAGGCGTCGAGCGCCTGGCGCGCCTTCTCCGGGACGTGATCGTCGTACTCGCCGTCCGGCAGGACGATGGCGTCGAAGTCGGAGAGGTCGACGTGGGAGAGCCGCGCGAGATCCAGGCGGTCGTAGCGGAGGCCGATCTGGCGGTCGAGCAGGTGCCAGAGGGAGCCGAACGAGCCGGCGTCGACCCCGTCGCCCGAGAGGAGGCCGACCCGCACCGGGCGGACCGAGGGCATTTCGGCGGAGCCGAGCGAGGTGCCGTTGACCTCGAACGAGGAGTCGACGCTCTGGCCGGCGATCTGCCCCTCGGCGAGGAGGCCCACGAGCTCCTTGTCGAGGTCGGCGGGGTTGCCGTGGCGCGGGATGAAGAGGGTCCCGGTCGGATACTCGGCGGCCCCCACGGTGAGGCTCGCGAGCGCCACCCGGTGGCGGATGCCGCGCTTCTGGAGCTCGGCCTCGAGGCGATAGGTGGCGAGCCCCTGCGGCCGCACCAGGACGCCGAGACCCGCCGCTCCTCCTGCGCCGCCGGCGAGCCCACCGGGGTCCGGAGCCAGCGCCCGGGCGCCGGAGACCTCGCCCGGCGCCACCCACGCCTCCAGGTTGTAGGCGAGCGGCAGCGACCAGGCGGTGATGTCGTAGAACTCGGGCTTCAGGTTCTGCTCCAGCCGCCCGCGCTGGCGCTCGAGGAACGCAGGGCTCATCGGCACGTCGAGGTCCATCAGCGCGTCGACCAGGTTGCCGAGCGGCTGCGCGGTGGAGACCAGGTAGGTGCCGGCGGGGAAGCGCCTGTCCTCGGCCGCGGCGCCGCGGGTCAGCCGCTTGGCCTTGAGTGTCGCGTTGCCGCCGAGCTGGCGGACGCGGATGCCGTGGAGCGCCAGGAGGTCGGCCAGGGCGCGCGCCTCCGGCCGGTCGGCCGTCCACAGGAAGCTGCGCGCCGCCTCGGGCGCGGCGCCGGCGCGATTGGCCGCGAAGTCGGCGAGCAGGCGATGGGCGTTCGCCGCCGCCGTGCGCACGGTGGCGAGCGAGGTCGTGAGGTGGTGGGCGACGCGGTCGGCGAGGGTGAGCGCGGAGCCGTCGGGGAGGCTGAGCGCGAGCCCGCCCCGTCCGCCGCCCGCCATCTCGTAGGTCATCCCCACGGCGCCGCGGAGGCTGGGATAGGAGTCGCCGTAGCCGGGGTAGAAGAGGTCGTAGTTCTCGCTCTTGAAGTAGACCCAGCCCAGGCGGTCGAAGGCCTCGGCGTTGGCGCGGCCGAAGGTGTCGATCCAGGAGAGGATGCGGCGCTCGATGCGGTTGTTGACCGGCTCCGAGGGCGGCGGGAAGAAGTAGGACGACTCGCTCCCCATCTCGTGGAAATCGACGTAGACCTGCGGCTCCCAGCTCCGGTAGGCGGCGATCCGCGCCCGGCTCTCCTGCTGGCTCGCCCACGCCCAGTCGCGGTTGAGGTCGATCAGGTAGTGGTTCTGCCGCCCGCCGGGCCAGGGCTGGAAGTGCTCGGCGGCGGCGGCGTGCGGGTCGGGCTCCGCCCCCTGGCGCTCCTCGTAGCCGCGGACGTAGCGCTCGCGCCCGTCGGGGTTCGACAACGGATCGATCAGCACGACGACGCTCTTGAGGATCTCCGGCAGGTCGCCGCGGCCGGCCGCCAGCACGTAGGCGACCGCCATCGCCGCCTCGGAGGAGGAGGCCTCGTCGCCGTGGATGCCGTAGGCCAGCCAGACCGCCGCGGGCAGGCTCCTGGCGAGGCTCTCGCGCTCGTCGCGCGAGAGGGAGCCGGGGTCGGCGAGACGGAGCCGCTCCTCGCGGAGGGCGTCCAGGCGCGCCAGGTTCTGCGGCGAGGAGATGGCGATCAGTTCGAGCGGCCGCCCCTCGTAGGTGCGGCCGTACTCGACGATCCTCACCCGGTCGGAGGCGGCGGCGACGGCCTGGAGGTAGGCGAGGATCCGCGTCCAGTGGGTGAAGCGCGCGCCCAGCGGATAGCCGAGGAAGGCGTCGGGCCGCGGCACCCGCTCGTCGAGCGGCGGGAGCGGCAGCACCTCGCCCTCCGAGAGCGGCGCGAGGAGGCGGGCTGGGGTCGTTGCCGTCGCCGGGCCGGCGGCGGGAGGCGGCGCGGGCGGCCGGGGCTTGACCCTCGCTGCCCCTGCGCTCAGCTCCGTGGAAGCAGCCGCGGGGGTCGCCCGGAGCGCCGCCCCTCGCCGGCCCCCGGCGAGGGCCAGCATCAGGACCAGGACGACCGCGACCCTGCGCACCATGCGGAAGACTCTCCTCGCCCCGGCGGGGGCGCTCTCTCGGGTTGGGCGGCCCGTCTCAGGACGAGACGACGCTCTCCGCCGAGATGTTCAGCCGCTTCATCATCTCGTGGAGGGTGGTGGGCTTGACCTGCAACATCTCTGCCGCGCGCTTCTGCACCCCGCCACAGGCCTGGAGCGCCTTGATGATCAGGTGGCGCTCGTACTCGGTGACCGCCTCGCGGAACGGCAGGCCGGCCGCGGCGAGGCTCGCCGGCGGCGGCAGGAAGGCGTCGGGCTGGCGCACGGCGTTGGGCAGCAGCTCGACCGAGAGGACCGACCCGGTCGACAGCACCACCGCCCGCTCGACGACGTTCTCCAGCTCGCGCACGTTGCCCGGCCAGTGATAGTCGAGCAGCAGCTCCATCGCCCGCGGCGAGATCTCCATCACCGGCTTCTCGTTCTCGCGCGCGTAGTCGACGAGGAAGTGCTGGGCGAGGAGCGGGATGTCCTCGCTCCGCTTGCGCAGCGGCGGCAGGTGGATGGTGATGACGTTCAGCCGGTAGTAGAGGTCCTCGCGGAACAGCCCCTGCTGCACCGTGCCCTCGAGATCGGCGTTGGTGGCGGCGATGATCCGCACGTCGGCCTTGATCGTCTCGACGCCGCCCAGGCGCATGAACTCCTTCTCCTGGATGACGCGCAGGAGCTTCGACTGGGTGTCGAGCGGGATGTTGCCGATCTCGTCGAAGAAGATCGAGCCGCCG
>DATBQN010000221.1:0-22545 GCA_036560825.1 Thermoanaerobaculia bacterium | reverse complement strand
TAGAGGAGGGCGCTCGCGAGGGTGGTCTTGCCGGTGTCGTTGTGGCCTGCGATGGCGAGGTTGCGGATCTTTGCGGGGCTCTCCACCTGCATTCAGGAACCTCCTTGACGACCCAAAATCAAGGGCGCAAATATAGCACAGCGACGGCGGCCGAACCGCCCGCCTAAACGGCAGAGCGCCTTGCCTTTAAGCCTCGCGAGGGTTTGACTCGGGGAGGCGCCGGGGCCTACAATCGCCCATCTTTCCGGCCAGCCTGAGATGATGCCCGTCTCGCCTCTCCATACCCCCGCCAAGCTCGGCCGTTACGAGATCCTCGACGAGATCGGCAAGGGGGCGATGGGGGTGGTCTACCTCGCCAAGGACCCGCTGATCGGCCGCCTGGTGGCGCTCAAGACCTTCCGCATCGGCTACTCCGTCAAGGACAGCGAGATGGAGCAGTTCCGCGCCCGCTTCCGCCGCGAGGCGCAGAGCGCCGGCATCCTCTCGCACCCCAACATCGTCACCATCCACGACGTCGTCGAGGAGAGCGACGAGGGCGTCGCCTTCATCGCCATGGAGTACGTCCGCGGCACCAACCTGAAGGTGCTGCTGCAGCGCGACACCCCCCTCGAGCTGGCCTTCGTCGCCGGGTTGATCGACCAGGTGGCAGACGCCCTCGACTACGCCCACTCGCGCGGCGTCGTCCATCGCGACGTCAAGCCGGCCAACATCATCATCACCGCCGACGACCGGGTGAAGATCACCGACTTCGGCATCGCCCGCCTAGACACCTCGAACCTCACCCAGGAAGGGCAGCTCCTGGGGACGCCCAACTACATGTCGCCGGAGCAGATCCTGGGCAAGGATGTCGACCATCGCGCCGACCTCTTCTCGCTCGGGGTGGTGCTCTACGAGATGCTCACCCGCCACAAGCCCTTCCAGGGCGAGAACCTGACGGTGGTCTCCCACCGCATCGTCTACGACCGGTTCACGCCGCCCGCCGAGTACGTACGCGACCTGCCGCCGGGGGTCGAGCACATCCTCGTCCGCGCCCTCGACAAGGATCCGGCCCGCCGCTACCAGCAGGCGCACGACATGGCGGCGGACCTGCGGCGCCTGGCGACGGTCCGCGCCGCCGGCGAGGCGATGAACGAGACGCAGAGCCTGCCGCTCGGCCTGGTCCAGCCGCCGGCGCCGGCGATGCCGGCTGCGGCGCCCGCCCCGAGCGGCGACGACACGACGCCGATCCCGGCTCTCCAGCCCCTTCCCGCGGCCCCTCCGGCGCCGCGGTCCCCGCTGCTCGCGATGCCTCCGTGGCCGCGGCTGGCGGCCGTCGCCTGGGTCACCGCGGCGGCCACGGTGCTCGTGGCGACCGCCGCCTGGCTCGCCGTCGACTGGCGGCAGGCGGGGCTGCGCGACGTGGCCGTCGTCGCCGGCCCGCCGCCCGTCCTCCCCGGCGCGCGCCGGAAGCCGCCGCAGGAGGCGGCGCTCGCGGCGGACCGCCGGCAGCAGATCGAGGTGCTGCTCGAGCAGGCGCGGCGGTCGGTGGCCGGCCAGAGCTACGCGCTCGCCGATGCCGCGGCGCACGGCGTCCTGGCGCTCGACGCCACCAACGCGGGGGCGCAGGCGATCCTCGCCACGCTCCCCAACCTGCAGGATGCGCCGGCCCGGCCCTCGCCGCCACGTCCGCCGCGGGTGGCGCACCGCGAGCCGCCGCCGCTTCCCGAGCCCGCGCCGTCGTCGCCTCCAGTGCGGCCGCCGCCGCCGCCCGTGGCGGTGCCGACGGACGCCAAGCTCCAGGTCCACCTCTTCAGCGAGCAGTCGTCGGGCATCCTCATGGTCTACCTGGGCGACAAGCAGCTGATGCGCGACGAGTTCGATTTCTCCGAGAAGAAGAACCTCTTCTGGCGCATACCGGGGCAGGGGTTCGTCGACCAGGCCTTCACCATCCCGGCCGGGACGGTGCACCTGCGCGTCTACGTCACGCCCACCGGGCAGCGGGCGCGGGTGCAGGAGATCTCCGGCAACTTCCCGGGCGCCATCCAGCGCCGGCTGAACGTCAAGCTGGACAAAGACGGCAACCTGACCGCCGAGCTCGAGTAGCGAGCTCTTTCCCCTAGGCGTCGACCGTCGCCGGGGCGCGGCCGGCGAGCGAGCCCGAGGTCTGCCCCGAGACCTGGACCAGGCCGAGGCCCTCGAGCTGCGGCTCGAGCAGCTCCGCGGGGCCGACCGCCACGATCCCGATGTGCTCGGGATCGAGGTGGCGCCGCGAGATCTCGAGCACCTCCTCGCGGCTGACCGTGCCGAGGTGGGCCACGTAGTCGTCGAAGTAGTCGTCCGGGAGGTCGTAGATGGCCAGCGTCTCGAGCCGCTTGGCGAGGTCGCCGATGGTCTGCAGGGTGTAGGGGAAGACCCCGGTGAGGTAGCTGCGCGTGTCCTCGAGCTCGTCGACCTCGACGAGGTCGGCGCGGATGCGCTCGAGCTCGGCGAGCACCTCGCGCACCGCGGCGCCGGTCGACTCGGTGGCGATCGCCGCCCCGGCGAGGAACGGCCCCGGTCCGATGCGGCCGACGAAGCGCGTCGAGGCGCCGTAGGTGAAGCCGTGGCGCTCGCGCAGGTTGAGGTTGATGCGGCTGGTGAACTTGCCGCCGAGGAGGGTGTTCATCACCGTGAGCGGCACGAAGTCGGGGTGCTGGCGCGACACCGAGGGATGGCCGAGGCGGAGCTCGGTCTGGGCGGCCCCCGGGCGGTCGACGATGAGGATCGTCCGCTCGGCGAGCCGCTGGGGCCGGATCTCGGGCGGGCTCGGCGGCGGGGTGGCGAGCGCGGCGGCGAGGGCCTCCTCGGCGGCGGCGGCGGCCTCCTCGGGGTCGAGGTCGCCGACGGCGACGAGCGAGGTGCCGGCGATCGTGTAGGTGCGCTGGTAGAAGGCGGCGATCTCGGCGCGGGTCAGGCCGCCGACGCTCTCGGGGTCGCCGAGGAGCGAGCGGGCGTAGACGGTGCCGCGGTAGATGAGCGCCATCAGGGCGTCGTCGGCGAGCGCCGAGGGATCGGCCTCGCGGCGGAGGATCTCGGCGAGGCGCTGGCTGCGCAGGCGCTCGACCTCGGCGGCGGGGAAGGTGGGGTGCTCGATCACCTCGGCGAGGAGGCGGAGCCCGGCGCGCCAGTGCTGCGACAGCATCCCGGTGGCGAGGTAGCCGACGTCCCAGTCCGCCCCGGTGCTCAGGTAGCCGCCCAGCCGCTCGACCCCCGCCGCGATCTCCATCGAGCTCCGCCCGCCCGTTCCCTCGTCGAGGAGCGAGGCGGTGAGGGTGGCGAGCCCGGCGCGCCCGGGCGGATCGTGCTGGCCGCCGGCGGGCGCCACCAGCTCGAGGCTGGCGAGGGGCACGCCGGCGTGGCGCGCGGCGAGCACGGTGAGGCCGTTGGGCAGCCGGCGGCGCAGGAAGGCGGGGAAGCGGAAGGGGCGGAGCGGCCCCGGGCCGGGCAGCGTGCGCGCGCGGCCGGCCATCAGCCGGCGCTCCGCGGCTCGACGGTGACCCGCACGCCGCGCTCGGGCGCCAGGAAGGCGGCGGCGTAGGCCGCCACGTCCTCGCCGGTGACCTCCCGGTAGCGGTCGGCCTCGCGGGCGAGGCCGCCGGGGTCGTCGAAGAGGGTGGTGAACTGGGAGAAGAGGTCGGCGCGGTTGTCGAGCTTCTGCAGGCCGCTGTAGTACTCGGTGAGCACCTTGTTGCAGGCCCGCTCGAGGTCGTCGGGATGGGGGGGGGCGCCGGCGGCGCGCGCCAGGTGCTCGGCGACCGCCGCCTCGACCGTCTCGATGGGCACCCCGGGGCGCGCCGTGGCGATCACCGCGAACGTGGCGACCGCCTCGGTGGGGTCGACGTAGGCGCCGATGTCCTGGACGATCTGGCGCTCGTAGACGAGGTCGCGGTAGAGGACGCTCGACTTGCCGCCGGAGAGGATGCCGGCGAGGAGGTCGGCGGCGTACCAGAGGCGCCGGCCGTAGGCGGGGGCGCGGAAGCCGAAGTAGACGCGCGGCAGGCGCACGTCGTCGAGGATCGCCTCGCGGCCGCCGTCGGCGAGCGGCTGCAGGCCGGCGACGATCGGCGCGAGAGGCGGCACCGGCGGCCCGCTCGGGATGTCGCCGAAGTAGTGCTCGACGCGCGCCAGCGCCTCCTCCGGCTCGAAGTCGCCGGCGAGGGTGAGGACGGCGTTGTTGGGCGTGTAGTAGCTGCGGCAGAAGGCCCGCACGTCCTCGAGCGTCGCCGCCTCGATGTCCTCCATGTAGCCGATGACCGGCCAGTGGTAGGGGTGCTCGGCCGGATAGAGGAGCTCGTGGAGGCGCTCGCTGGCGCCGCCGTAGGGCTGGTTGTCGACCCGCTGCCGGCGCTCGTTCATCACCACGAAGCGCTGCGTCTCCAGGTTCTCCTCGGTGATCGCGGGGAGGAGGTAGCCCATGCGGTCGGACTCCAGCCAGAGGCCGAGGTCGAGCTGGTGGGCGGGGAGCGTCTCGTAGTAGTTCGTGCGGTCGTACCAGGTCGAGCCGTTGGCCACCCCGCCCACCTGCTGGATGTAGCGGAAGTGGTCGTTGGTGCCGACGTTCTCGCTCCCCTGGAAGAGCATGTGCTCGAAGAGGTGGGCGAAGCCGGTGCGCCCGGGCCGCTCGTCCTTCGAGCCGACGTGGTACCAGAGATTGACCGTGACGAGGGGGAGCGCGGAGTCGCGGTGGAGGACGACCCGCAGGCCGTTGGCGAGGGTGTGGCGCTCGAAGGGGAGGTCGGGAGTCGCGGGAGTCGCCATGGCAGGAAAGCGATGCGAGGAACGCGCCGACCGCCCGCGCGCGAGGAAGCCTTCGCAGTGTACGGACCGCCCTCCGGAAGTGTCAAGGCAGGACCGGCGCAGCCGGCAGCCGTGGGGCGGTGTGACGGGGGGCTTGACTTTACGCTGGGTTACCGCTGATACTTCCGCTATGGCCAAGGCAATCTACCTGACCGAGACCCAGAAATCGATCCTGGAGTTCCTTGCCGACTACACCCGCGAGCACGGCATCGCGCCGACCCATCGCGAGATCTGCGCGCGCTTCGGGTACTCCTCCTACGGCACCGTCTACAAGCACCTCAAGCTGCTGCAGGAGAAAGGGTTCCTGCGCCGGGACTGGAACCAGAAGCGCGGCATCGAGCTGGTGCGCGCCATCCCGGGCGGCGCCGGCGCCGACCGCGAGCTGCCCTTCCTGGGCCGCATCGCGGCCGGCCGGCCGATCGAGGCGGTGGCCGACGACACGGAGCGGCTCTCCGTGCCGGGCCACCTGCTGACCGGCGGCACCGGCGACCACTACGTGCTGCGCGTGGTCGGCGAGTCGATGGTGGAGGAGGGGATCTGCGACGGCGACTACGTCGTCGTCCTGCGGCGGGAGCGCGCCGAGCCCGGCGAGATGGTGGTCGCCCTGATCGGCGAGGACGCCACCCTCAAGCGCTTCTATCCGGAAGGCGAGCGCGTCCGCCTGCAGCCCGCCAACGCCAGCATGAAGCCGATCTACGTCCCGGCGAAGGACGTCAGAGTCCAGGGCGTGGTCGTCGGCCTGATGCGGAAGTACTAGGCAGCCGGGTCGGTCCTCAGCCAGACCGACCCAGCGCGCTTCCCCTCCTAGGTGCTTGCGTAGTCCTCCTGTAGACTAAGCGAGTCAACCCACGCCCAATCTGCGCCCATGGACCTCGACAGCCTCCTCAAGCTGATGACGGACAAGCAGGCTTCGGATCTGCATCTGAAGCCGACGCGCCCGCCGCTGCTACGCATCACCGGCCGGCTGGTGCCGATCGACGCGCAGCCGCTCACCCCCGACGACATCTCGGAGATGGTCTTGAAGATCCTCACCCCGCCGCAGAAGCGGCGGCTGGACGAGCGGATGTCGGTCGACATCGGCTACGGGGTGCGCGGGCTCGCCCGCTTCCGCGGCAACATCTACATGCAGCGCGGCACCATCGCCGCCTCCTTCCGCCGCATCCCTTACAACATCAAGGACATCAGCACTCTCGGGCTGCCCGAGACGCTGCTCGACTTCTGCGACCTGCCGATGGGCCTGGTGCTCATCACCGGCCCCACCGGCAGCGGCAAGTCGACGACCCTGGCGGGCCTCATCCGCCACATCAGCCAGCGCCGGCCGGTGCACGTGATCACGGTCGAGGACCCCATGGAGTTCCTCTTCACCGACGACCTCGCCTCGATCTCGCAGCGCGAGGTGGGCACCGACACCATCTCCTTCGCCGAGGCGCTCAAGAACGCCATGCGGCAGGACCCCGACGTCATCATGGTCGGCGAGATGCGCGACTCGGAGACGGTGTCGACGGTGATCACCGCCGCCGAGACCGGCCACCTGGTGTTCTCGACGCTGCACACCAACAGCTCGACGCAGACGGTCGACCGCATCCTCGACACCTTCCCCGCCGACCAGCAGGCGCAGGTGCGCCTGCAGCTCGCGCAGGTGCTGCGCGGGGTGGTGTCGATGAAGCTCGTCGAGCGCCAGGACGGCCAGGGCTTGACCGCGGCGCTCGAGATCCTCAAGAGCTCGCCCAAGATCGCCAAGATGATCGAGGCCGGCGAGACCGGGGCGCTGCTCGAGGAGGTCGAGTCCTCGGTCGGCTACTACCGCATGCAGTCGATGAACCAGTCGCTCCTGGCGCTCCTCGTGCACGGCACGATCTCCTACGCCGAGGCGATGCGGCAGTCGAGCGACCCCGAGGACCTCTCCCTCAAGCTGCGCAAGATGTTCCCCCAGATCGAAGAGCGCGGAGGCGACGGCATGCCCAGCACGTCCGACTTTTCCCAGATCGTCGAGCTGCAGCAGTTCAAGAAGCTGTACGAGGAGCAGGAGGAGAAGACCAAGCTCCGCCTGTCCGAGAAGGACGAGGAGATCGCCGCCTTCCGCGGCGCCATCCAGGCGCGCGATCAGCAGATCGAGGAGATCGCGGCGAAGATGCAGGAGCTGGCGACCGAGCGCGACAAGGTGCGCGGCGACTACACGCGCCTCCGCCAGGAGGCGCAGGAGAAGATCGACAAGCTGATGGAGCGCATCAAGGAGCTCAACCAGCGTCTCGTCGGCGGCACCGAGCCCGAGAAGGACAAGAAGTCGGGGATGTTCCGGTAGGGGGCGCAGCTCTGACTCAGGTCTGAGCGCCTAGGCGCGTCACCAGTTTCTCCGCCTCCTCCCGCGTTCGCACCCGTCCCTCCACCTGAGCCCTCTTGATCGCCGCGAGCGCGCGGCCGACTTCGGGCCCGGGGGCGATTCCCAACAGCTGTTGGATCTCCTCGCCGGTGAGGAGCCGCGGCGGCGCGAGGATCGCTTCGCCGTCGCGGAGCGCCAGGTCGACGAGCGGGCGCAGCGCTTCGCTCCAGGCGCTGGCCTCGCCGCGCAGGGCAGCACAGGCGCCGAGGTAGAGCGCGGCGGTCGGCCAGAGGGGGCCCAGCCCGTGGAGGAAGTGCCGGCGCGCGAGCTCTCCCTTCGGCAGGGCCGCGAGGCGGAGGAGGCGGCCGGCCGCATCGGCGGCGTGATGGGTGGCATAGCCGGCGTCGCGGAAGCGCTCGAGCCGCGGCGCCGCGGCGGCCGGCCCGTAGGGCAGGGCGGCGAAGAGGAGGGCGGTGCGCGCGATCGCGAGATCGGCGGCGTCGGCGGCGGCGGGATCCAGCTCGCGGAGCTCGAGGCAGCAGGCGGACAGGGCTTCGAGGGCGCGCACGGCGGCGCCCGCGGTGCCCGCGGCGGTCCCCGGCGCCGGCTCGCCGGGCGTCCCCAGACAGAGGCCCGGGTAGAGATCGAGCGCCGCGAGGAGCGCGACCCCGCGGTGGGCCTCCGGGTGGGCGAGGATGCGCGCCAGCTCGTCCCGCACCCGCTCCGCTGCGACGCTCGCGACGTCGGCCGCCGAGCGCCGGGCGAGCGCCAGGGTCGCCGGGCCGACCGCGAAGCCGGGGAGCTGGAGGGCGAGGCGCGGCAGGCGGAGGACGCGCAGCGGATCGCCGCGGAAGCTCGCCGGCGTGGTGGCGCGGAGGACGCGCCGCGCGAGGTCGGCGAGACCGCCGAAGGGATCGGCGACGGCGCCCGTCGCGGGCTCCCAGGCGAAGGAGTTGACGGTGAGGTCCCGCCGCGCGAGGTCGTCGTGGAGCGAGATGCCGGCGCGGTCCCAGAGGTCGAGCACGAAGTCGCTCCCCACCAGGCGGTAGGCCGCGAACTCCTTGCCGCCGAGGAGGACCAGCCGCGCCGGGAGCGCCGCCGCGAGACGCTCCGCGATCTCCCGCCCGCGGCCCGCCACGACGGCGTCGAGGTCGTGGGTCGGGAGGCCGAGCAGCCGATCGCGCAGGACCCCGCCGACGAGGTGGCACGGCGTGTCCGCGGCCGCGGCCGCCGCGAGCAGCGCGCGGACGGCGGGGTGGTGGGCGAGGAGGCGGAGCCGGCGGGAGGGCATGGCAGCGGATCGTCCGCTCACTTCAAGCCGAGAGGCTTGCCCTGGGACAGGCGCTCGATCGCCTCGGCGAGCCGACGCTGCCGGGTCTCTTCCCGCTTGGCGGAGTCGATCCACCCCACGTACAACCGGCGGTGCGACGGCGCCAGGCGGTCGAAGGTCTTCCATGCGCGGGGAGCGCGCCGCAAGGCTCTCTCGATGTACGCCGGCATCTCGCTGGCGCCCGGGCCCCGCGCGGGCGCCGCGTGTTCTGGAGCCGCGGGAGCCGGCTCGCCCGGCCCGCGGGCGAGACCGGCCGGCGCCAGCGCGCCGGCCGCGCGGAGCTTCGCGTAGCGCCGGCGGTTCGAGTCCGACCACCGGCTGTCGGGCTTGCGGGGGGTGAACTTCTGCGCGTAGCGGTCCTCGTCGAGGCGGTGGACGAGGCTGTCGATCCAGCCGAAGCAGAGCGCCTCCTCGACGGCGTCGTCGTACTCCACGCGCGGCAGGCCGGTGTGGCGCTTGGCGAAGACGAGCCAGACCTCGCTCTCGCGGTCGTGGTGCTCGGCGAGCCACGCCCGCCAGTCGGCGCGCGTGGTGACGTGGAGGAGCGGTTCCGGCTTCATGGCGATGGCGCGCGAAGAAAGATATCCCGGCGGACTGGCCTCGAATTTGCTTTCGCTCCGCTCCAGGGCTAAACTTTCGCTTTAAGAACATGGCCCTAACTCTCGACCAGGTAAGAAAGATCGCTGAGCTCGCGCGACTCCGCCTGACGCCGGAGGAGGAGGCTCGCTTCGCCGGCCAGCTCGGCGAGGTCGTCGACTACATCGATCAGCTCCAGAGCTATCTCGGCGACGAGCGGAGCGAGGTCGCCTCGCCCATGACGATCGGGGAAGCCCGCCTCCCCGAGGCGGCCGACGCCGTGGAGCCATGCCTGCCGCGCGAGGTCTTCCTCGCCAACGCCCCGGCGGCGATCGACGGGTTCCTCCTCGTGCCCCGGGTGTCCGCGGCCAGGCGCCGTCCCGGCGTCGAGACCGATGCCTGAGCTCTGGGAGCTCCCCGCCGAAGAGATCGCCCGCGGCGTCGCCGCGCGGGAGTGGTCGGCGGCCGAGGTCGTCGAGTCGGCGCTCCTGCGGACGGCGCGGGTCGAGCCGCTGCTCTCCGCCTACCTCGCCCTCTACCCGGAGGAGGCGCGCGAGCGCGCCGCCGAGATCGATCGCCGCGTCGCCGCGGGCGATGCCGCGGGCCCGCTCGCCGGCGTGCCGGTCGCCCTCAAGGACAACCTCTCGCTCGCCGGCCACCCGCTCACCTGCGGCTCGCGCATCCTCGAGGGCTACGTCGCCCCCTACACGGCGACCGCCGTCCTCCGCTTGCTGGATGCCGGCGCGGTCGTCCTCGGGCGCGCCAACATGGACGAGTTCGCCATGGGCTCGTCGTGCGAGAACTCGGCCTTCCAGATCACCCGCAACCCGTGGGACCTCGCGGCCGTGCCGGGCGGCTCCTCCGGCGGCCCGGCCGCCGCGGTCGCCGCCGGGAGCGTCCCCCTGAGCTACGGCTCGGACACCGGCGGCTCGATCCGCCAGCCCGCCGCCCTCTGCGGCGTGGTGGGGGTCAAGCCCACCCGCGGCCGCGTCTCGCGCCACGGCCTCGTCGCCTTTGCCTCGTCGACCGATCAGATCGGCCCGCTCGCCCGCACGGTGCGCGACGGCGCGCTCGGCCTGCAGGTGATCGCCGGCCCCGACCCCCGCGACTCGACCTGCGCGGCGCGGCTGGTGGACGACTACCTCGCGGGCATCGAGCGGGGGATCGCCGGTCTCCGCGTCGGCGTCCTGCGCGAGATCGAGGACGCCGGCCTTGCGGGCTTTCCCGACCTTCCAGTCAGCGCGCGGGAGAGCTGGCGCCGCTCGCTCGCCGCGCTGGCGCGGGCCGGCACCGAGATCGTCGAGGTGTCGGTCCCCAGCCTGCCGGGCGCGATCGCCGTCTACTACGTCGTCGCGATGTGCGAGGCCTCCGCCAACCTGGCGCGCTTCGACGGCGTCCGCTACGGCCGGCGCGCCGCCGCGGCCGGGACGCTGGCCGACCTCTACCTGCGCAGCCGCAGCGAGGGTTTCGGGGCGGAGGTCAAGCGCCGCGTCATGCTCGGCACCTTCTCGCTCTCGGCGGGCTACTCCGAGGCCTACTACGGCCGCGCCCGCGCGGTGCTCGGGCGCCTGCGCCGCGAGCTCGACGCCGCCTTCGGCGAGGCCGATCTCCTGGCCACGCCGACGACGCCGGGCGGCGCCTTCGCGCTCGGCGAGAAGGTCGACGATCCACTCGCCATGTACCTCTCCGACGTCTACACCACGCCGGCCTCGCTCGCCGGCCTGCCGGGGATCGCCGTGCCCTCGGGCGCCGACGAGCGCGGCCTGCCGCTCTCCGTCCAGCTGATGGCCCCGCCCTTCGCCGAGGGCCTGCTCTTTCGCGCCGCCCGCGCCTTCGAGCGCGAGATCGGCTGGCGGGTGGCGCCGCCGCTCGCCAGCTCCCGTCCGGTCGCGAGAGACGCGGCGCGAGAGGCCACCCCCTGAGACCCCGCCGGTCCCGACGGCGCCCGGGTCCCGCCATGGCCCTGTGGCTCGGGGCCGCCCTCGCCGCCCCCGCGCTCGCCGCCGGCGCCGGCGTGCGCGCCGAGCTCGCCGACGGTCTCACCGCGAGCCTGACCGAGGAGCAGGCGATCTACCTCGAGGCGAGCCCGAAGAACGGCGAAGGGATGCGCGCCTTCTCCCAGCGGCTGACGGGCCGGGCGCAGGGCTCGCTGCAGCTGGCGGGCGCCGCCGGAGCCAGTGCGAGGACGCTCGAGGTCGGCCAGCGGTACCGCATCCCGTTCGCCGTGCTCTCGCCCGAGCGCCAGCTCAAGGTGGCGACCACCCTCTTCCCCGACGACAAGCCGCAGGCCGACGGCTGGCGCCACCAGGTGCGCGGCACCGGGCCGCTCCAGCGCGAGAGCCTCTGGCACCTCGCGGAGTGGTTCACCGGCAGCGGCGAGAACTTCCGCGCCATCCGCGAGTACAACGAGCTCTCGGGCGGCGACGACGACGTGCCGCGCGGCACCGCGGTGGTGGTTCCCGCCGAGCTCCTGCTGCCGGCCTTCCGCGGCTCGATCCCCGCCGCCGAGTCGAGCTTCCGCCTCGACTACGGCAAGGACAAGGACGGCGAGTACGCGATCTACCGCCTGCGCACCGGCGAGGCGCTCTACTCCTCCGTCGTCGTCCGCTTCACCGGCCGCATCCATGCCGCCGACGTCAACAGCCTGGCGATCCAGATCGCCCAGCGGAGCGGCATCGCCGACGTCACCGAGATCCCCGTCGGCTACCGGGTGAAGATCCCCTTCGACCTCCTGCAGCCCGAGTTCCTGCCGCAGGGGCACCCGCTGCGCACCGAGTACGAGGCGAGCCTCCGCGCCTCCGCCCGCTACAGCAACCACGTCCGCGCCCTGGGGCTCGAGAACATCACCGTCATCCTCGATGCCGGCCACGGCGGCAAGGACTCGGGGGCGACCCAGGGCGAGGTCTGGGAGAGCCTCTACGTCTACGACATCGTGATGCGCGCCAAGCGGCTCCTCGAGGGCCGCACCGCCGCCCGCGTGGTGGCGACGACGCGCGACGGCGCCGACTTCGAGATCGCCGACAGCGACGTCATCCCGGCCTCGCGGCGGCACTCGGTGCTCACCGATCCGCCCTATCCGATCGAGGACCCCACGGTCGGCGTCCACCTGCGCTGGTACCTCGCGAACAGCGTCTTCCGAAAGGCGGTCCAGCAGGCGGGCGATCCCGAGAAGGTCGTCTTCCTCTCCATCCACGCCGACTCGCTCCACCCCTCGCTGCGCGGCGCCATGGCCTACATACCCGCCGCCGCCATGCGCGACGACAGCTTCGGCAAGAGCGGGCCGGTCTACGCGCTGCGCAAGGAGTTCCAGGAGAGCCCGCGGGTCTCCTTCCCCTGGGAGCAGCGGGTGAAGAGCGAGGGCCTCTCGCGCGCCCTCGCCAAGCAGATGGTCGCCGCGTTCGGCACCGCGGGCCTCGCCGTCCACCCCGACAAGCCGGTGCGCGAGAAGATCATCCGCGACGGCCGGGAGTGGGTGCCGGCGGTGCTGCGCTACAACACCGTGCCGGCCAAGATGCTCCTCGAGGTCTGCAACCTGAACAACCCCGAGGATCGCCGCCTGCTGCAGACCCGCGCCTGGCGCCAGAAGGTCGCGGAGGCGATCTACCGCGGCCTCCTCGGCTACTACGGCAAGGGCATCGCCGTCCCCGAGGCGCAGATCGCCAAGACGAGGTAAGGCGAGGTGCCAGGCGATTATGCCTGCGTGCATGCCCTTGCCAATCGAGCAGCATCCGGTGACAAGATCCATCCATCGAGGTGCCAGGCGAATATGTTCGATCAGCGGATGGGCGCGTTCGGCTGTACGGTGGAGATGGAATGGCGCCAGCCTCCCGCAGGAACCTTTTGATGGCAGGATGCGTCTATAGAGGATGAGGGAACGCGCTGTGGGCGCCCTGGAGGGTCGGGTGGAAGCCGCAACGGTCTCGACCGCCGCCATTCACGACCTCGATCTCGAGCTCGTCGAGCGGCATCGCGTGGGCGATCCGCGGGCGTTCGACGAGATCTATCGGCGCTTCGACCACATGGTCTTCGGCCTCGCCCTCCGGCTGTCGGGGAGCGAGGACCAGGCCGCCGATCTGACGCAGGAGATCTTTCTGCGGGTCTTCCGCTACATCGGCCAGTTCCGCGGCCGGTCCAGCCTGAAGACCTGGATCTTTCGCATCGCGATCAACCACTGCCGGAGCTGTCTCGGCCGCCGGCGGCTGCCGATGCAGCCGCTGCCGGAGGGGACCGATGGACCCGACGGCGAGCGCGGCGCCGGCCTCCCCGACCCCGCGCGCGGCCCGGAGGAGCTGGCGGTGGCGGCCGACGAGGGGCGGCGGGTGGCGGCGGGCCTGGCGACGGTGCCGCCGGCGTTTCGCGAGGCGGTCGTGCTGCGCGACATCGAAGGGCTCTCCTACGAGGAGATCGCCGAGGTTTTGGGAGTCCGGATCGGCACCGTCCGCTCGCGCATCGCGCGCGGCCGCGAGCAGCTCCGGATTTTCCTGGAGGGTGCATGATGAGTCATCCGGTGAATTCCGAGACGCTTTCGGCCTACCTGGACGGCGAGCTGTCGACGGCGGAGACGCGGCGGCTCGATGCCCACATGGCCTCCTGTGCGGCCTGCCGCGGCGAGCTGTCGCGCCTGCGGCGGGTGGCCCGCGGCCTCGCCTCGCTCGGCCATCCGGCGCCGCCGCCCTGGCTCGAGCAGCAGGTCCGCCGCGAGGTGGTCTACGCCCGCAACCGGCCGCCGTTCTGGAAGCGGCTCGGCCGCAACCTGATGCTGATCCCGCTGAGGTCGCCCATCGGCAGCGCGGCGGCGGCGGCGGCGGCGGCCGGCCTCGGCTTCGTCGCCCTCCTGGCGACCTCGGTGCCGATCGAGCTCGCCTTCCACGGGCATCACCGCGGCCTGCCCGGCCTCGAGAGCTATCCCGGCCCGGTCGATCCGCCGGGCGACGACCAGAAGTTCATCGACGCCACGGTGGCGGTCGCCGGGCGCACCTTCGTCCGCCACGAGGAGCAGGACGTCTTCAACGCCTTCGCCTCCGGCGTGACCGACGGCGCGGTCGACGACGCGCACGATCAGGGCGTCTGGGTGGAGGAGGGGTTGGCCGGCCACAAGCCGCAGGCGCAGGTCGACGCGGCGAGCCCGGTGGGACGGGCGCTCCTCGCCCGCTACCAGGACCTCGGCTACCTGCTGCAGGACGGCTCCCGCGTGGTGCTCCTCTACCGGCGCGAGGCCCTGGAGCTCCGCGGCGGGGCGTGACTCGCGCCAGCCCCCGCCGGGCTAGCTGGCGTAGGGCTCGATCGAGCGGATCGTCCAGCTCTCGCCGCCCACGGCGACCTCGTCGCCCGCGGCGCGGCCGAGCAGCACTCTCGCGAGGTCGGACTCGTAGGAGATGACGTCCTCCTCCGGCTTGCTCTCCCAGGGCCCCAGGATGGTGATCGTCCGCTCGCCGGCCCCGCCAGGCCCGCCGACGAGCCGGACGCGGCTCCCGATCCTCACCTCGGAGGTGTCGATCCCCGCCGTCTCGATGGGGCGGGCGCGCACCAGGTCGGCGTTGAGCGACGCCGCCCGCGCGTTCAAGTACTCGTGGCGCTGGCGCGCCGACTTGTACTCGAAGTTCTCGCGCAGGTCGCCCAGGGCCCGCGCCTCCTCGATCGCCTTGCGGTTCTGCGGGATGTCGATCGAGAGGATCCGCTTGAGCTCGTCGCGGTGGGCGTCGATCGACGCCGTGGTCGCGTAGAGCGCCGCCTGGGTCTCCTTGCGCAGGGCGTGGAAGCGGAGCTCGAGGGCGTTGACGAGCTGCTCGCGCTGGTAGGGCTCGAGCCCCGCCGCCCGCACCACGGCCTCCTCGGCCTGCGCCGCCTGCTCGGCGGTCAGATGGGCGAGGAGGCGCGGCACCGTGCTCCCCGACTCGGCGAGCGCCAGGAGGCGCAGGCGGAAGGAGGAGAACTCGTCGCGGGTCAGGCTGCCGAGGAGCTGCTGCAGCAGGCGGAGCGGGCTGCGCGCCCGCAGGGTCTCGTCCACGGCGGCGCGCTCGGCCATCCAGGTGAAGGCGCCGGGCGCGCGGTGCGGCTGGGTGACGAGGCCGTCCCAGAAGCGCTCGAGGTCGCGCGGCGCCTCGCGGGCGAGGGCGTCGGCGAGGAGGTCGAGGGCCCGCGGGTCGGCCTCCTGGGAGAGCAGGCCGAGGTAGACCGCCGCCCAGTCGGCGCGGCGCTCGCGGAGCATGACGTACCCGCGCTCGCGGAGCAGGCGGTCCTCGACGCCGGCGAGGATGCGCGCCGGATCGGCGGTGGCGCGCGCCAGCATCTGATCGGGCGCCCAGGCGAGGCCGTCGGGGACGGTCCCGGCGCGCTCGAGGGCGAACCAGATCTCGAAGGCGAGCGCCGGGTCCTTGCCCGCGGCGGCCTCGCCGCCCAGGCGGAGGAGCTCGGCGGACATGCGGTCGCGCAGCCCCGGGTCGCGCCCGCCGTCGCGGCGGAGGAGCTCGATCTTGCGCCGCGGCGCCGCCTTCTCGAACGAGCGCCACACCGACTCCAGGGCGTCGCCGCCGGTCTCGGCCCAGGCGTAGCTCTGGCGCGCGCCGGCGCCGCTCGCCACCACCTGCGGATGCTTGCGCGCCGCCGACCACCACGAGGTCCACTCCTTCTCGCTGACGATCCCGGCGAGGTCCTCGCGGATCTCGCCGGCGGTGAGCGGCCGCTCGTAGCTGGTGAGCATCACCCGCAGGAGCTCGGGAGGCGAGAGGGCGGCGAGCTCCTGGCGCGCCTCGAGCTTGCGCCGCAGCACGTGGGTCTTGGGCAGCGGCTGGAGGAGCTTTCCCGCCGCCTTGAAGCCCACCATGAGGCCGGGGTAGCGCTCGAAATCGACCTTGAAGCTCTCGAGGCCGAGGTTCACCTCGACGACGCGGCCGGCGCCCCGCCCCTGCATGAAGACGACCGATCCGAGGTCGAAGGCGAGGAGGCCCTGGAGCCGCTCGACCTTCTCCCAGGTCTTGGGGATGTCGTGGGTGGCGCGGAGGAGCCCCACCGAGTCGCGGAGCCCCTTGTAGATCGGCCGCCCGGCGTAGAGGTGGTCGAGGGTCGCGAGGATCTGCGGGTGGAGCTCCTCGGGGGGGAGCAGCAGGCTGCCGGCGCGGGCGAGGAGCTTCAGGCGGACGTCCCAGCGGCCGTCCCTGGCGGCGCGGAGCTGCTCGTCGAGCATGCCGAGGAGGAAGCGCGCGCGCTCCTCCTCGCCGGTGCCGGCGAGCGCCCGCGCCACGCCGACGAAGTAGTCGAGGTCGGTCGCGTTCTCCTCGAGCGCGGCCAGCCATTCCCCTTCGACCGCTTCGAAGTCGCCCTTGGCGAGGTGGTTCTGGGTGTTGCGCGAGATCGCCATCGCGGAGCAGGAAGATAGCAGATTTGCTCCCGCCGTCCCTCCCCTGATTGGCGACAAAGCCCGATGCCGACACGTTTTTTTGATTGACCGGGAGGAAACAGCCGCGTAGAGTTAGCAACGCGTGCCGAGGAATGTGTCGAGAGAGTATCGAGACCTGCTCAAAGGGAGCGATCCGGAGGGCCGGCAGGATACCGAGGGCGGGGAGGCGACCCCGCCGTCGCCGCCGTCCGCTCCGGGCGGCACGCGCCTGACCCTCCGGCCCCCACCGTGGGACAAGAGCGCGGCCGAGGCCGAGCCCGGCTCGTTCGGGCACTGGCTCCGCCGCCAGCGCGAGGTGCGCGAGATCTCGCTGCGCGAGATCGCCGAGCGCACCAAGATCAGCCTGCGCTACCTCGAGGCGATGGAGGAGGACCGCTTCGACCTCCTCCCCGCGCCGGTCTTCGCCAAGGGGTTCCTCCGCGAGTACGCGCGCTACGTGGGCCTCTCGCCGGACGAGGTCGTCAACCACTGGCTCTCGGTGCAGCCCGCCGGCGAGGACGAGCGCGCCGGCGATTCCCCGCTCTCCGCCGGCCGCGCCATCCGCCAGGAGCTCGGCGCCCGCGACGCCCGCCCGCGAGGCCGCCGCGTCCTCGTCGTCCTCGGCATCCTGGCCGCCGTGGCGCTGTTCGCCGGTCTCGCCTACTACGCCCTGCACCGCCCGGCCCGCGCCCGCAAGGCGCCGCCCACCCGTCCCGCGGCGGGCGCCCCGGCGCCGGCTCGCTCCCCCGCCGGCCGCTCGCCGATCGCTCCGCCGCCGGCCGGCCGGGGTGCCGTCACCGCGTCCACCGCCGCCGGCGCCGCCGATTCCGCCACGGCGGCCGGCGCGTCGACCACGGGTTTCGCTTCCTGGGGAGCGCTGCCGCCGCCGGCGGCCGCCGTCCAGCGTTCGGCCGACGGAGCGACTGCGACCGCGACCGGCGAGCCGTCGCCGCTCGAGATGACCCTCGACTTCACCCGCGACTGCTGGGTCGAGGTGGCGGTCGACGGCAAGAAGCTGCTCTCCGAGGAGCGCGTGCCGGGCGAGGCGCTCCAGCTCCAGGCGAAGGAGAAGGTGGTGCTGACGCTCGGCAACCCGAGCGCGGTCGAGGCGCTGGTCAACGGCTACTCGTTCGACCTGCCGGGCGGCCGCCGCCCGGTGCACGACCTCGTCATCGACCTCGCCACCGTCCGCGCGCTCAAAGACAAGCACGGGGCGCTCTGACGTGGCCGACAGCGCGGCCTCTCTCCTCGAGCAGGTCCACTCGGGTCGCAACCGCCAGCTCCAGGTCCTCGCCGCCGACGGGCTGCTGCCGCTGCCCGCCGAGCAGCTCATCCCCCTCCAGGTCGGCTACGCCTCGGGAGCCGATCCCGAGCTGGCGCGCCGCGCGGCGGCGGCGCTCGCGGCGGTCGACGCGCGGGTCGCCGTCCCCTTCCTCGCCGGCGGCGCCGGTCCCGAGGTGCTCGCCTACTTCGCCCGCCGGATCGAGCACCCGCTCGTCCTCGAGACGGTGCTGCGCCGGCGCGACGTGCCGCGCCCGCTCCTCATCGACCTCGCCCGCCGGCTGCCGGCCGACCTCCAGGAGGTCCTCATCCTGCGGCAGGACGCCATCGTCGAGGAGCCGGCGATCCTCCAGGCCCTGGAGGAGAACCCGCAGCTCTCCCTCTACGCCCAGCGGCGCATCGCCGAGTATCGCGAGCACCTCCTGCCGCGCGCGCGGCGGCCGGTCGAGGAGGCCCCGCCGGAGGAGGAGATCGACGACGACGCCTTCGCCGCCGCGGTGGCGCAGGCGCGGGCCGCCCCCGCCGTCGGCGAGGTCGACGAGACGACCGGCTTGAGCGAGGGCCAGGTCCGCATGCTGCCGGTGTCCGCGCGCCTCCGGCTGGCGCGGGGAGCCGGCCGGCTGCTGCGCTCGTTCCTGCTGCGCGACCCCAACCCCCGCGTCGCGCTCTCGGTGCTCGCCGGCACCGGCCTCTCGGAGCAGGAGATCGAGCAGGTGGCGCGCAGCCGCAACGTCTCCGAGGAGGTGCTCGAGGAGATCGCCCGCCGCCGCGAGTGGGTGGCCAAGCACGCGGTGGTGCGCGCCCTGGTGTCGAACCCCCGCACGCCGGTGGGGATCGGGGTGCGGCTGGTCTCGCGGCTCGGCGTGCGCGAGCTGCGCGAGGTGTCGCGCGACCGCAACATCCCCGACGCGGTGCGGTCGACGGCTCTCCGTTTGTATAGAATCAAGCGGCAATAGGCCAGCCGATGCCCCAGGATTTCTATACCGTTCTCGCGCTGCCCCGCAACGCGACCGTGGAGCAGATCCGCCAGCGCTTCCGGGAGCTCGCGCGGGCCCGTCATCCGGACCGCTTCCAGGGGGCCGAGAAGGCGCGCGCCGAGCGCGAGTTCCAGGAGATCACGCAGGCGTTCAACGTCCTCGCGGACCCGGCGCGGCGGCGCCAGCACGACCTCGAGATCAACCGCCCGCAGGAGGGGACGTCGGGCGATCCGCGCCAGCTCGCCCGCGTCTACCTGCAGCGCGGCATCAGGGCCTACAAGGAGAAGAATTTCTTCGAGGCCGCCGACAACTTCGATCGCGCCACCAAGGCCGACACCCACAACGCCCAGGCCTGGCACCACCTCGCCCTCGCCTGCAGCCAGCAGGGCAAGTGGCTCGACCGCGCCCTGCTGGCGGTCGAGCGCGCCTGCGAGCTCGAGCCGATGAACCCCGCCTACCGCAAGCTCGCCGGGCGGCTCGCCGCGGGCGCCGGAGATCCGGCGGGCGCCGAGCGGCACTACCGCGCGGCGATCCAATGGGGCGGCGACGATCCCGGCGTGGAGCGCGCCCTCGAGGAGCTGACGCGGGCGCCGAAGCGCGGGCTGTTCGGGAAGTCCGGATGAGCCTGCGCGTCCGCGCCTGCGGCCTCTCCGACGTCGGCCTCACCCGCGCCCACAACGAGGATTACTTCGAGGTCGATCCCAAGAACCGCCTCTACGTGGTGGCCGACGGCATGGGCGGCCACAGCCACGGCGAGGTGGCGGCGAAGATCGCGGTCGACGCCATCCACGACTTCATCGAGACCTCGAGCGATCGCGACAGCACCTGGCCCTTCGCTCCCGACGCCCGCCTCGCCCACCACTCGAATCTCTTGAAGATGGCCATGCGCCTGGCGCACGACGAGGTGCTGAGCGCCATCCGCCGGGACGGCACCCTCCACGGCATGGGGACGACGGCCGTCGGCTTCCTCCTCGAGGACTCCCTCGCCGCGGTCGCCCACGTCGGCGACAGCCGCGCCTACCGCCTGCGCGACGGGCGCCTCGATCAGCTCACCCAGGACCACACCTGGGTCCACGAGCAGGTGCTCGCGGGCTTCCTCTCGCAGGAGCAGGCGCGCTCGCACCCGCTCAAGAACGTCGTCACCCGCGCCCTCGGCGGCGAGGCCGAGGTGGTGGTCGACGTGCGCGAGGTCGAGGCGCGGCCCGGCGACCTCTACCTCCTCTGCTCGGACGGCCTGACGACGTCGCTGGGCGACGCCGACATCCAGAAGCGCCTCGCCTCCGGCAAGGGCCTGCACCAGATCTGCCGCGCCCTCGTCGACGACGCCAACGCGCGCGGCGGCGTCGACAACGTCACCGTCGTGCTGCTGGCGATCGAGGAGGGGCCGGTGGAGGGGGTGGACGGCGTCGACGACTGATCGCCGGGTCCTGATTAGCTCTTCTTCGGAGGGGGTGGCGGAGAGGGATCGGGTCTCTGGATATGTGCTACCGGAGGTGGGTTATAACCTCTCCCCTCGCTGGCTGCTGCAACCTGGCGTTCGAGCAGGGCCGCTTTCTCGCTCATCTCAGCTCCTCAGGCTCTTTGCCTTGTGCGCATCGATCCTCGTGAACTCGATCGACTCGATGCTGCCGCCGCTCAAACCTATCACTTGATCAGGCGCGCTTGTGACAGTCAAAACGATCGCGGTGCTCGGCGGCGGGCCGGCCGGGGCGGCGGCGGCGCTCGCTCTCGCGCGCGGCGGGGCGGCGGTGGATCTCTATCGGCCCGCGAGGCCCGGCGAGAAGCCGTGCGGGGGCGCGGTCCCCTCGCACGTGCTGCCGCGCCTCGCGGGCTTCGACCCCGAGCCCCTTCCTGCCGTCCGCAGCCCCGCGGCGACGCTCGAGAACGCCCGCGGCGGCCGGGTCGATCTCGCGCTTCGCGATCTGCGCATCTTCCGCCGCGGCGATCTCGATGCCGCGCTCGTCGCGGCGGCGGCGGCGGCGGGGGCGCGGCTCGTCCCCCGGCGCGCGGATCGCGTGGCGTCCGATGACCGCGGGGTGACCGTCGCGAGCGGCGGCGAGGCGCGCCGCTATGCCTGGGCGATCGGCGCGGACGGCGCCGGCGGCCTGGCGCGGCGGAGCGCCGGCCTGCCGCCGCCGGCCGCGAGCGTCGGGGTGGGGGCGTCGCTCTCCGGCATCGCCTGGGACCGTCTGGTGCTCGCCTTCCCGGGCCTCGCCGATGCCTATCTCTGGATCTTCCCGCGGCCGGGCGGCGCTTCGGTCGGGATCGCGTATTCCGCGGGCACGCTCGAGGCCGCCGTCGCGGAGCGGGCGCTCGCGGCGTTCCTCGACCGCCATCTCTCTCCCGGTTGGCGCGACCTCCCCGGACCGCGCTACCGCTTTCCGATCCCGGTGTGGAGCGAGTCGACCCTCCCCGGCGTCCGCGGCGCCCTCGGGCGGCGGCTCCTGCTAGCAGGCGACGCCGCGGCCCTCGCCGACCCGCTCACTCGCGAGGGGATCCGCTACGGGATGCTCTCGGGCCACTGGGCGGCGGAGAGCCTCCTCGCCGGCCGGCCGGAGCGCTACGCCGAGCGCCTCGACGACGAGCTCGGCGGGGAGATGGAGCGGGCGGAGCGCGCCGCGCGCCTCTTCTACGAGGGACCCGTCGGGCAATGGATGGTGCCCTTCGCGCGCCTCCATCCCGGCATCCGACGCGTGTTGGGCGATCTCCTCGCCTGCCGCCAGCCCTATCGCGGCCTCACCCGGCGGCTGCTGCGGGCCGGGGCGGGCTTCGCGTAGCACGGCGTGCCACCAATTCGCCGTCCTCTAGTTCCGGTGGATTGCTGTCGTTTTATGTAGGGGCGGAGCTTGTCTCCGCCCTGGTCCGGCGGCGGTAGGCAGGATGAGTGGCTCCCGCGGACGCGGGCGGAGGCAAGCTCCGCCCCTACAGGAGAGGCTGACGTGAGAACCGCCCGCAAGAAACCAGGAGTCAACCGCCTTGCATCGCGAAGACATCGGTGCGATGGATCGGCCGATCAGCGGTGTGTCGATCGACGTAGGGGAAAACGAAAAACGCCGGAGAGGCGGCCCGTAGACCGCGACGCTCCGGCGCCTCCTCAACGAGCTGTGACCGTCCGGCTCAGCGGCTCGCTTTCGCCTCCGCCTCGGCCCGCCCGTACTGGTAGCCCTCGCGGGCCTTCACCTTGAACTCGGGGTTGGTGGTCTCGACCGTCACCTTCTGGAAGCCGGCCTGGTCGCCGGTGTGGGTGGCGGCGTAGGAGAGCAGGTAGTAGCCGTTGTTCTCCTTCGCGACCTCCTTCAAGGGAGAGAGGAAGTTGGTGAAGTCGAAGTAGTACTCGCCGCCGGTCTCCAGCGCGAGCTGGTTCATGGCGTTGGCGAGCGGGTGGTTGACGCCCGACGGCACCAGGTCGACCGCGTAGACGGCGACGTTGTTGGAGTTGAGCGCGTGCATCATCGGCGGGTAGTAGCGCACGTCGGGGTGATACTGCCCGAAGTTGTTGATGAGGCCGAAGCCGTGGGTGAAGAGGACGAGGTTCTTCCGCCCGGTGACGTGGCCGGCGGAGTCGGCGAGCAGTCGGATGCCGTCGTAGATGCGCGGCGTCTTGTCGCGCAGGTCGTTGCCGCGCGGCAGGTTGACGAGGAGCGAGGGACCCTCGACCTTGGCCAGGCGCGACGGCCAGTTGCCCTCGGTGTCGTGGCCGCGGACGGCGTCGTCGATGGCCGTCTGCAGCGCCCGCGTGTCGTGGGTGAAGTCCTGCTGGATCTTGAGCCTGTAGTCGAAGCTCGCGACCGCCACGTAGTCGTTGGGCAGCAGGTTCTCGGCGACCCATTTCTTGGCCTGGATGCCGGCCTGGACCTGTTGCGAGAGGAGT
>DATBQN010000220.1:0-6534 GCA_036560825.1 Thermoanaerobaculia bacterium | reverse complement strand
GGGGCCGAAGGTCAACGAGGGCTCGAAGGGGGTGTGGCTCGGCCTCGGCGAGCCGGTCCGCGACCTGCCGGGCGACTTCTCCGCCGCCGAGCTCCCGGCGGGCGTCACCGAGGTGCGCGTCTTCTGCCGCGGCTGCCTCGTGGTGGGCGGCCCGCGCTACGGGGATGACGCCGGCGCCGCCCGCCGCATCGCCCAGCACCCGGCCTTCGCCGCCTGGCCGTTCCTCGTCCTCACCGACGAGCCGCGCCGCGCGGCCGCCTCCGCCATCAACTTCCTGTGGACGACCTTCACCCGCTTCGAGCCCGCCGCCGACCTCCACGCCGCCGCCGTCGAGGTCACCCGCAATCACCTCGCCTACCGGTCCCCCATCCTCATCGACGCGCGCCTGAAGCCCGGCTTCCCCGAGGAGCTCTCCGCCGACCCCGAGACCGCGGCCACGGTCACCCGGCGCTGGAAGGAGTACTTCCCCGGCGGGAAGGTCGAGATGGGCGACGCCGAGGCGGCGCACCTCGACGCCGGGTGACGATCGCGGGATAGTCTTTCGAGATGGCCGACCCGATACCGCTCCAGCCCGCCGCAACCGCGGCCCCTGCCGCGGTCCTCGATCCGCGCTCGCCCGCCGCGCGGGCGCTCATCGCCAAGCTCACCGGCCCGCTCTCGCTCCGCCTCTTCTTCCTCCGCAAGCTGCCGCTCGCGCTGGTCGCCGGGGTGCGCCTGCGGACGCTCGACGGCAGGGCGTGCACGACCTCCGTCCCCTACGGCTGGCGGTCGACGAACCCCTTCCGCTCGACCTACTTCGCGGCCCTCGCCATGGCGGCGGAGCTGTCGACCGGGGCGCTCGGGATGCTCGCCGTGCGGCTGGCGCCCGAGCCGATCGCCCTCCTCATCGTCGAGATGACCGCGAGCTTCGAGAAGAAGGCGACCGGGCTCGTCACCTTCACCTGCGAGGACGGCGACCGGGTCCTCGCCGCGGTCGCCCGCACGCTCGAGACCGGCGAGCCGGCGACCGCCGACCTGGCGACCGTCGGCCACCTGCCGGACGGCGCCGTCGCCGCCCGCTTCACCTTCCGCTGGTCGTTCAAGCGGCGGCGGCAGGCGTAGGCCCTCGGCTCAGTCGTTCCGCTCCCGCGGCATGTCCCCCGTCGCCCTGGCGCTCCTCCTCGCCGCCGCGGTCCTCCATACCGGCTGGAACCTGCTGGTCAAGCGGGCGCGGCAGCGGCTGGTGTTCGCCTGGTGGTCGCTCGCGGTGGGGGCGATCGCCTTCCTTCCCATCCTCCTCGCCGGCGTGCCGATCCCGGCGCGGATCTGGCCCTACGCCATGGCCTCGGCGCTCCTCGAGGGGCTCTACTTCGGCAGCCTCGCGGCGGCCTACGGGGCAGGGGACTTCTCCGTCATCTACCCGATCGCGCGCGGCGCCGCGCCCGCCTTCCTCGCCGTCTGGTCGGTCGTCTTCCTGGGGCAGCGGCTGCAGCCGGCCGGGATCGCCGGGCTCGCGGTGATCGTCGCCGGGCTCCTCGTCATCGCGGGCGCCGGGAACCGCGGCGGCGGCGCGGCGCGAGTCTCGCGCGCGGGCATCGGCCTCGCGCTCTTGACCGCCCTCGCTATCTCCGGCTACTCGGCGATCGACGCCGCGGCGATCCGCATCCTCCGCCCGGCGCCTTACACGGCGCTCGTCTTCGCGCTCTCGACGCTGGTCGCGGCGCCCCTCGTCGTCCAGCGCTACGGCTGGACGGCCGTCGCCGACGAGTGGGTCGCGAGCTGGCCGCGGATCGCCGCCGTGGGCTTCCTCTCCGGCGTCGCCTACGCGATGGTCCTCGCCGCCTACTCCATCGCGCCGGTCGCCTACGCGGGAGCCGTGCGCGAGGTGAGCGTCGTCCTCGCGGCGCTCGCCGGCTGGCTCTTCCTCAAGGAGGGCTTCGGGCTGCGGCGGACGGCGGGAGCGGTGCTCGTCTTCGCCGGGATCGCCGGGCTCGCGGCCCTCGGGCGCTGACGCGCCCGGCGCGCCTCGCTGCCTCAGCGGCCGCGCTGCTCCTGCACCTGGCGCATCTGGGTGACGACTTCCTGGCCCGCGTAGTAGAGGACGGAGAGCTCGTTGCCGGCGCTGCCCAGGGTCTCGCGGTCGGTCTCGGTGGTATAGATCCCCTGCGAGGTGAGGACGTAGAAGCGCACCCGATCGTCGCCCGGGAGGGGCTGGCTGTTCGACTTGATCATCTTCGGCAGGGCCTGTTTGGCAAGGGCGACGAACTCCTTGGCGACCTTGCGGATAGCCTCGTGGCCGAGACCGCCCCGCATGCCGCCGCCGGTCTTGTAATAGATGGACGCGTCGCCGTCGGCGAAGCAGACGAGCGACACCACCGAGCTCGAGATGACCATCTCCATCAAGGCGCCGTAGGGCTCGTCGGCGGCGAGCGCGCCGAAGCGGCCGGGCGAGGTCTCGAGCGCGTGGGCGCGCAGGTTCATGTAGGCCGTCTCGGGCGACTCTTCGTTCCCCGCCGCCAGGCGGTCGACCTCGGCGCGGAGCGCCGCGTCCTTGTCCACCTTGGGCGGCGGCGGCGCCGCGGCCTGCTGCTTCTTCCGCCACTGCATGTAGAAGAAGACCGCGACGAGGACGAGGGTGAGGAAGAGGATGACCGGATTGATGCTCATGAGCTCGCCTGTGCCCCGGACCAGGTGCCTGCGTGGGAAGAAGCCGCTCGGAGTGGAACGGAGGCCCATTATAGGGCCTGCGCGATCGCGCCGAGCCGGCCCTACTCCTCGTCGAGCAGCCCCTTCTCGCGCATCCATCTCGGGTTCAGCTTGGAGAGGTAGCGCTCGCCCGAGTCCGGGAAGAGGGTGACGACGAGGTCGCCCGCCGGCAGCGACTCGGCGATCCGGCGCGCGCCGGCCGCGGCGGCGCCGCCCGAGGAGCCGGTGAAGATCGACTCCTTCCGCGCCAGCTCGAAGACCGCCCGGTAGGCGGTCCTGTCGTCGACCTTGACGATCTCGTCGATGGCGTCCCACCAGACCGTCTTCGGCATGAAGTCCTCGCCGATGCCGTCGATGAGGTACTGGTGGATCTGCTCCGGCGGCGGCAGCTTCCCGTGCTCCTTGTAGTAGCCGTAGACGCTGCCGATGGTGTCGACGCCGATCACCCGGATCTCGGGATTCCGCTCCTTGAGGTAGCGCCCGGCGCCGCTGATGGTGCCGCCGGTGCCGACCCCCGCCACCCAGTGGGTGACCCTGCCGTCGGTCTGGCGCCAGATCTCGGGGCCGGTCGTGCGGTAGTGGGCCTCGGGGTTCGCCTGGTTGTAGTACTGGTAGGGGAGGTAGGCGCCCTCCTCGTCGCGGATGCGCTCGGCGACCTTGTAGTAGGAGCGCGGATCGTCGGCGGCGACGTCGGTCGGGCAGGTGATGACGCGGGCGCCGAAGGCCTCGAGGAGCGCCACCTTCTCCTGCGGGATCTTGTCGCCGGCGGTGCAGATGAGCTGGTAGCCGCGGAGGTTCGCCGCCATGGCGATGCCGACGCCGGTGTTGCCCGAGGTGGGCTCGACGATGGTGCCCCCCGGCTTGAGCAGCCCCGCCCGCTCGCCGGCCTCGATCATCGCGATGCCGATGCGGTCCTTGACCGAGCCGCCGGGGTTGAACGACTCGACCTTGGCGGCGAGCGTCGCCCCCCGCGGCGAGAAGCGGGCGAGCTTGACCAAGGGCGTATCGCCCAGAGTCTCCAAGACGTTCTCGTGGATCTCCATGGCTTCTCCGGAAGGACGCAGGAAGGGGCCGGCCGCGCCGGCGGCGCGGAGGATAGCACGGAGAGCCGCGTGTTACATTGGCGGCGGATGGACGCGCCGCCGACCGACCTCTTCCTCTCGCTGACCCCCGAGCGGGTGCTCGCCGCCGTCGAGGCCGGGGGGCTGGCGTGCAACCCGGTCTGCTACCCCCTCAACTCGTTCGAGAACCGGGTCTACGAGGTGGAGCTCGCGGACAGGAGCCGCGTGGTGGCGAAGTTCTACCGGCCGGGGCGGTGGAGCGAGGAGCAGATCCTCGAGGAGCACGGCTTCCTCGCCGAGCTCGACGCCGAGGAGATCCCCGTCGCCACCGTCCGCCCCTTCCCCGAGGCCAGCGGCGGCGGCACGCTGCGCCGCATCGAGGGGATCTACTACTCGCTATCCGACCGGAAGGGCGGCCGGGCGCCGGACGAGCTCGACGACCTCGCCGTGCGCCGGCTGGGGATGCTCGTCGGGCGGCTCCACAACGTCGGCGCCCGCCGGCCGGCGCCCTCCCGCCTCCGCCTCGACGCCGACACCTACGTGCGCGAGTCGGTCGCCTGGCTCGAGGACCACGGCGCCGTGCCGCGCGGCCTCGCCGACCGCTACTTCGGGGCGGCCCTGGCCCTCGCCGACCTCGCCGATCGCATGCTGGAGGGGGCGGCGACACTGCGGCTCCACGGCGACCTCCACCTCGGCAACGTCCTCTTCCGCGACGGCCTCTTGCGCGTCCTCGACTTCGACGACATGGTCACCGGCCCGGCGGTCCAGGACCTCTGGCTCGCCCTCCCCGGCCGCGACAAAGAGACGCTGCGCCAGCGCGAGGTCTTCGTCGAGGGTTACGAGCAGTTCCGCCTCTTCGACCGCGCCGAGCTGCGCCTGATCGAGGCCCTGCGCGGCCTGCGGGTCGTCCACTACGCCGCCTGGCTCGCCCGCCGCTGGCACGACCCCGCCTTCCCCGCCGCCTGGCCGCACTTCGGCACCCCGGAGTACTGGGAGCGCGAGACCTCCGACCTCGAGGAGCAGCTCGCGATCGTCCGCGGCGAGGCCGCGCCGCGGAGCGCGGGCGGGCCGGCGGGCGACGACGACGGCGGCGCCCGCGAGGAGGAGCCGACGCTCACCAACAAGGACTTCTTCTGGGACTGGGAGAGCTAGGTTGCGCATCCTCGACCAGGCGACGATGGGCCGCGTCTTCGAGGTCACCGACGCCCTCGGGCTGTCGCGCGAGGCCCTCACCGTGCCCCTCGCCTTCGCCGGCGAGGGCGAGGTCCGGCGCCTGCCGTCGGGCCGCTACGAGATCACCCTCCCCGACGCGGACGACCTCGGCCCCTTCCTCGCCGCCCTCCCGGAACGCCTGCGCGCGATCGACCGACCCACTATCGAGGAGTCGACATGAATGCTCGCCGCCATCCTTCGCGCATCTCAGCCCTCCTTCTGCCGTCTCTCGCCATCGTCCTTTTCCCGCCGGGCCTCTCGGCCCAGGCGATGAAGCGAGCCCACGACAACCTGTCGAGCCTGACCCGGGTCAGCGAGAAGCTCGCGCCAGCGGGAGATACCGCACCCCTCGACGAGGTGAGAGGCATCGTTCCGGGCACCCTCCAGGACGGCTGGGCCGCCTTCGCTCTCGGCAGCGCCGTCGAGTGGCGGGCGACGGTCGATCCGCGGAACGGCCGGATCGCCGTCGCCGAGGGCGGCGGCATCGGCTGGATCCCCGGCGCGGGCAACGCCCTGACGACCGCCGACCTCGGCCAGCGCGCGAAAGGCAAGGTGGACATCGCGGCGCTGGAGCGCATCGCCCGCAGCTTCCTGCCCAGGGTCTCCCCGCTCCTGGGTGTCGACGCGAGCTCGCTCGCGCTCAACCGGGGGCGCTCGGGCCGGCCCGCGCCCCACGTCTGGTTCGTCGACTTCGACGTCGTGCAGGGCGGCATGCCGATCGAAGGGGCGCGCGTCGTCTTCCGCGTCAACAACGGCAATCTGGTGCAGTTCGGCAGCGAGAACCTGCCGCCTCCCGGCACCGCCGCTCCGGCGGCCGTGGTGACGCGGGAGAAGGCGCTGGCGGTCGTCGCCGACTACGTCGGCGGGCTCAGCTCCGCGGACGCCTTGCGGGATCCCGGCTCGCTTCATCTGCTGCCGGTCGCCGTCTCGAACCCGAAGTTCGCCGACGGCTTCGAGGTCGGCAAGGGGCGCGGCCTCGCCAAGGTGTGGCAATTCACCTTCCACCGCGACGGCGTGATGGGCACCTGGCAGGCCCGGGTCGACGCGGCGACCGGCGAGCTGCTCGAATTCGCGGACGTCAACGAGTACGCGCAGGCGACGGGCGGCGTCTACCAGAACTCGCCGGCCACCGGATCGGAGATCGTGCGGCCGATGCCGTACGCCAACCTGTCGACCGGAGGCTTCGCCAACTCCGCCGGCATCTTCAGCGGCGGTCCGCTGAGCTCGACGCTGAGCGGCCAATACGCGAGGATCGTCGACACCTGCGGCGCGATCTCGCTCGCCACCAACGCCGCGGGCGATCTCGTCTTCGGCACCTCTTCGGGCACCGACTGCACGACCCCCGGCGTCGGCGGCGCGGGCAACACCCACGCCTCGCGCCAGCAGTTCTACCAGGTCAACCGCATCAAGGAGGTGGCCCGCGGCTGGCTGCCTTCGAACGCCTGGCTCGGCCAGCAGCTGACGGTCAACGTCGACCTCAACCAGCTCTGCAACGCCTATTGGAACGGCTCGACGCTCAACTTCTTCAAGTCGGGCGGCGGCTGCGGCAACACCGGCGAGATCGCCGCCGTCTCGC
>DATBQN010000219.1:0-2088 GCA_036560825.1 Thermoanaerobaculia bacterium | reverse complement strand
TTCAGCCAGAGCATCGTCTCCTCGATGAACAGCCTGCGGGGCAACGCCCAGCTCCTCCAGAAGATCCCCGTCCCCAAGGCGGTCTTCCCCCTCGCCACCGTGATCTCCGGGGTGGTCAACCTGGCCTTCGCCCTGGTGCCGCTCCTCGCCATCCTGATCTATCGCCAGCACCGGCTCTCGGCGGCGCTCCTCTTCCTGCCGGTGTCGATCCTCCTCGCCACCCTGTTCACCCTCGGGGCCGGCCTCCTGCTCTCCCCTCTCGCCGTCTTCTTCAGCGACACCGTCGAGCTGATCAGCGTCGTGCTCACCATCCTCATGTACCTCACCCCGATCTTCTATCCGATGTCGGCGCTCCACGGCGTGGCGCACACCGTCGTCCGCTTCAACCCGGTGCGCTCGATCCTCGAGGTCTTCCGCGACCCCATCTACTACGGCAAGATCCCGCCGCTCTCGCACCTCTCGGTCTGCCTGGGGATCGCGCTCGTGGCGCTCGCCTTGGGCGGCTACGCCTTCCGCAAGAGCAGCGACCGCATCCCCTTCTACGTCTGAGCCGATGCCCGATCCGAGCCGCACCGAGATGAGCGCCGAGCCGCCGACGATCCAGCTCACCGGCGTCTCGCTCTGCTACCGGCTCGCCAAGCAGCGCATCCCCTCGCTCAAGGAGTACGCCATCCATTGGATGAAGGGGGCCCTCTCCTACGAGAAGCTATGGGCCCTGCGCGGCGTCGATTTCACCGCCCATCGCGGCGAGATCGTCGGCATCGTGGGGCGGAACGGCGCCGGCAAGAGCACCCTCTTGAAGGTCATCTCCCAGGTCCTCAAGCCCACCGCGGGGCGCGCCGCCGTCCGCGGGCGCCTGGCGCCCATCCTCGAGCTCGGCACCGGCTTCGACCACGAGCTCTCCGGGCTCGAGAACATCTACCTGAACGCCCTCCTCCTCGGCCGCTCGCGCCGCGAGATCGACGCCAAGGTGGACGCCATCGTCGACTTCTCCGGTTTGGGCGACTTCGTCCGCTCGCCGATCCGCAACTACTCGACGGGCATGATGGCCCGGCTCGGCTTCTCGATCGCCACCGCCTGGTTCCCCGACATCCTCATCCTCGACGAGGTGCTGGCGGTGGGCGACGCCAGCTTCACCAAGAAGTGCACCGACCGCCTGCGCGAGTTCCACCAGTCCGGCGCCACCGTCCTCATGGTCTCCCACAACGCCGCGGCGATCCGCACGAGCTGCACCCGCTGTCTCTGGCTCGACGCCGGGCAGGTGCGCTTCGACGGTGAGACAGAAGCGGCGCTCGACCACTACAGCCGCGACCACGGCACCGAGCCGGTCGAGCGCCAGGCGGCGCACCTGAGCTGACGTCCCCTTGCCACTAGGGGTCCGGCGCCGCTTCCGCGCTCTCCTCATAGATCTCGGCGAGCCGCGACGCGACCTGCCGCGGGTCGTGGCGGGCCGCCAGCGCCTCCCGCCCCGCCGCGACCAAGGCGCGCGCCAGGGCCGGATCGCGGTGCAGGCGGGCGAAGGCGGCGGCGATCTCGGCCGGGTCCTGGGCCACCAGCAGCTCGCGGCCGTGCTCGGCGCCGAGGCCCGCGACCGCCTCCGGCGTCGCCACCACCGGCACCCCGCGCGCCCAGGCCTCGAGCACCTTCATCCGCACCCCCGAGGCGATGCGCAGGGGCACGACGAGGATCGAGCGCGGGGCGAAGGCCTCGGCGCTCTCCGCTGGCGGCGGATGAGCGACGACGCCCTCTCGCGCGCCCGCGCCCGGCTCGCCGAAGAGGTGGAGCACGGCGCCCGGCAGCTCGCGGCGCACCCGCGGCCAGACCTCGGCGGCGAACCAGGCCGCGGAGTCGGCGTTGGGGAGCCAGCCGGCGCTGCCGAGGAGGACCACCGGCGGATCGCCGAAGAGGGAGATGGCACCCATCGGCAGACGGGCCGGAAAAGGCGCGGCGACGGCGTGGACGCGCGGGGCGCGAAGGACAGGAGGCTTGGCTCCGCCGCTCGCCAGCTCGCTCAGCCGTGCCGCGTCGGCAGCGGTCAGCGCCACGGTCGCCGCGGCTCGCCGCACCGCCGCCGCTTCGTAGGCGGCG
>DATBQN010000218.1:0-8344 GCA_036560825.1 Thermoanaerobaculia bacterium | reverse complement strand
CTACCTCGCGGTCGCCCTCTCGGGGGCGCTCGCCGCCATCGGCGGCGCCTACCTCTCGACCGGCCAGTCCTCGCTCTTCACCCGCAACATGAGCGCCGGCCGCGGCTACATCGCCTTGGCCGCCCTCGTCTTCGGCCAGTGGCGGCCGGTCCCCACCATGCTCGCCTGCCTCCTCTTCGGCGCCGCCGAGGCGCTGTCCATCCAGATGCAGGGGGTCGTCGCCGTCCCCGTCCAGTTCATCCAGATCGTCCCCTACGTCCTCACCATCGTCGTCCTCGCCGGCTTCATCGGCCGCGCGAGGCCCCCCAAGGCGCTGGGGCGGGCGTATCGGGGGAGGCTGTAGGGCGAGGGCTAACTAACCGGTGGATTCCAGGTCGTAGACGAAGCGGTCTTCGCGAAAGGTGCGGCGCCGCAGGCGGAAGCGGCCGCCGAGGACTGTCGAGGGGGTCCAACCCGCGGTATCTGGAGCCTCGGAAGCGACCCGCTCGTAGCCTTCCTCTCCCAAGGTCCAGATCTCGAGGATCGGCGTCTCGCCGCGGGCGTCAACGAGCCACAGCTCCGGGACGCCCGCGCGCGCGTAGAGCGCGGGAAGGCGCTTGCGGTCTTTCCCCACGGAGCTGTTGCTCACCACCTCGACGACCAGATCGGGGGCGCCCTCGAGCTCGACGTAGCGGCCGGGGACCGGCGGCGTCGAGGGGACCTTACGGATGCGGCCGGTCTCCAGCGAGCTCCAGAGAACGACGACGACGTCCGGCTCGACCGAGAGACCGGCGCCGGTCGAGACGACGCGCGCGCGGTCGACGAAGACGTAGCCGCGTCCCGCCTCGGCGACGAGAGCGTGCAGCCGGGCAGCGATCGCCACCTTGACCGTGCCGTGGGTGTCGAGGTCCTCGGGGCTCATGTCGACCTCGATGTCGCCCTCGAGATAGTCGATGCGTCCGCGCTCCGGGAACTGCTCGCCGGCAGACCAGCGGCGGAACTCGTCGAGGGCATGCGCCTCTCCGGGGATGCGGACTTCCTCGTCCAAGAGCACGACGGCCGTGTACGGGGCCTGGACCATGACGCGAAAAAGATATCACCGCCGAGACCGGGGCACAGCCGGAGCGCCGCATAGAGTTGCTGCAAAGCCCGGATACCTATTCACGCCATGAATAGATATCATTCACGCCGTGAATAGACTGGTCCTCCCTCGGACTCTCGAGGCGTCGCTCTCCACGGCGCTGGTGACCTTCCCTATCGTGGTGATCACGGGGGCGCGGCAGGCAGGGAAGAGCACCCTCGTCCGGCAGGTGGACGAGGGGACGCGGCCCTACCTCACCCTGGACGACCTGGACGTGCTGGAGCGGTCGCGCGCGATCAGCTTTCGTCCCGTGCCGCGCGCCCGCTGAAGCTCTCGCTGGCGTTGCGGATCGCCTGCTCGATGCGGCGGTCGAGCTCCTCGCGGGGGAACGGGGTGAGCTCGGGGCCGGAGAGCTCGTCGGCGCTGTAGCCGAGATCGTCGAGACGCCGGCGGAGGAGGCGCGGCAGGAGGGCGGGATCGGCGGGCTCGGGGAGCGGCGGCGGGTAGAGGATGTCGGTCACCACGTCGGAGTCGACGCCGAGCTCTCGCATCGCGGCGCGGATCTGGGCGAGCCGCAGGTCGACGTCGGCGCCGCTCCGGCCGCGCAGGGCGACGACCTCCTCGAGCATCTCGATCGCCCGCTGGATCTCCGGGCTCTCCTTCGGCATGGGGCGGCAGTGTAGCAGCCCGCCCGGGGCCGGCTCGCGCTAGACTCCGCGGGCAAACGCGCCGCGCCGCATCCCAACCGGCCCGTCCAGGAGATCCCGATGCGCCCAGCCCTCCGCGCCGCCGCCCCCGTCTGCGGGCTCGCCGTCCTCGCCCTCGCGGTCCTCCCCGCCTCGGCCTTCACTCCCGTCAAGACGCCTTCGTCCGCGTCATCCCCGGCATCCGATGCCGCGCCCGACCTCGAGGCGGCCGTCGTCCGCATGGCGAAGATCGGCGGCTGCAGCTCGCCGAGCTTCTCGCCGGACGGCCGCCGCATCGCCTTCGTCTCCAACCTCTCCGGGAACCCGCAGGTCTGGGTGGTGCCGACCGAGGGCGGCTGGCCGACGGCGGTGACGGCGCTCGACGATCAGGTGAACGGGGTCGAGTGGTCGCCGAGCGGCGAGTGGCTCGCCTTCGGAGTGGCCCCGGGCGGCGGCATGAACACCCAGATCTACCTGGCGCGGGCGGACGGCGACGAGCTCCGGCGCCTGACCGCGGGCGGCAAGGACAACAACTGGCTGGGCGGCTGGGCGCACGACGGGCGCTCGCTCGACTTCGCCTCGAACCGCGCCGGTGCCTCGATGGACGCCTATGTCTTCCAGCTCGAGACCTGGCAGCCGCGGCTGGTGGCGAAGAACCCGGGCACGGGCGCGATCGCCGACCGCAGCCGTGACGGCAAACAAGCGATCGTCTCGCGGGTGGCGAGCCGCGGCGACAGCGACCTCGTCCTCGTCGACATGGCGAGCGGGAAGGAGACGCTCCTCACGCCGCACCAGCCGCCGGCCCAGTTCGGCGGCGGCTCCTTCTCACCCGACGGCCGCACGGTCTACCTCTCGACCGACGCCGATCGCGACCTCGCCGCGTTCGCCCGCATCCACCTGGGCTTGGATGGCAAGCCGGGGCCGATCGAGGTGATCGCCGCGCGCCCCGACGCCGAGCTCGACTCCTTCGTCGTCAGCGAGGACGGCGCGACGGCCGTCCTGGTGTGGAACGTCGCGGGCAGGAGCGAGCTCGCGTTCCTCGATCTCGCGAGCGGCCGGTCGACGCCCGGGCCGGCTCTCCCCGCCGAGCTGGTGGGCGGGCTCGACCTCTCGCGCGACGGCAGGCTCCTCGCCTTCGTGGCGACCGGCTCGACCCATCCGAGCGACGTCTGGGTCCTCGAGCGCGCCACCGGCA
Organism: Thermoanaerobaculia bacterium; assembly: GCA_036560825.1. Lineage (GTDB taxonomy): Bacteria > Acidobacteriota > Thermoanaerobaculia > Multivoradales > UBA5704 > DATBQN01. Next base: position 5,403 of record DATBQN010000218.1, on the reverse strand, counting down.
AGCTCTGGCAGGTGACCCACAGCCCGCACGCGGGGGTCGACCTCGACACCCTCGTCACCCCGGAGCTGGTGCGCTTCCACGGCGAGGACGGCCTGTCGCTCACCGGCTGGCTCTACCGGCCGCGCCACGCCTCCCCGGCAACAACCCCCGGCGCTTACGTGCTCTCTTTCCACGGCGGTCCCGAGGGGCAGGAGCGGCCGGCCTTCCGCAGCGACTACCAGGCGCTCCTGGCGCGCGGCATCGGCGTCTTCGCGCCCAACGTGCGCGGCTCGTCCGGCTTCGGCAAGCGCTTCGTCAACCTGGACAACGGGGCGTTGCGGGTCAACGCGGTCAAGGACATCAAGGCGGCGGCCGATTGGCTCGTCGAGCAGCGCATCGCCGATCCCAAACGCCTGGGGATCATGGGCGGCTCCTACGGCGGCTACATGACGATGGCGGGCCTCACCGAGTACCCCGACCTCTTCGCCGCCGGCGCCGACCTCTTCGGCGTCGTCAACTTCGAGACCTTCTTCGCCCACACCGAGCCGTGGATGGCGGCGATCTCGACCGTCGAGTACGGCGATCCCAAGACCCAGCTCGCCATGCTCCGCTCGCTGTCGCCGATCCACAAGCTCGACCGCGTCAAGGCGCCGACCCTCGTCCTCCACGGCGCCAACGACACCAACGTGCCGGTGGTCGAGGCCGAGCAGGTGGTCGAGAACCTCAAGAAGCGCGGCGTGCCCGTCCAGTACGTGCTCTTCTCCGACGAGGGCCACGGGTTCAGGAAGACCCCGAACCGGGTGAGGTCGACGGTCGAGACGGTCAAGTGGTTCGCGGAGAACCTGAAATAGGGATGGGCGGGTCCCGTCGAGCGGGCGCGATCCTCGCCGTCGTCGCGGTCCTCGCGTACGCCTCCGCGCCGCGCCCGGCGCCTGCAGCCGCCCAGGGTCCGGCGCCCGGAGCCGTTCCTGCCGGCCCCGACGTCCAGACTCCGCTGGTCCTCGCCCTCGAGCCGCAGGTCGCGGCGGCGCTCCGGGTCAGCTCGGCGCTCGGGGTGCACGTGATCGACCTCGAGAGCGGCGCCACGGTCTACGCCTACTCGCCGGACGAGCCGCGCGTCATCGCCTCGAACACCAAGCTGCTCACCACCGCGGCGACGCTCCACGCCCTCGGCCCCGCCTATTTCTTCGAGACGCGGCTGGTCTCCCGCGGGCCGGTCGCGGGCGGCATCCTCGACGGCGACCTCGGAGTGGTCGGCGGCGGCGATCCCAGCATCTCCGGCCGCGCCTACGACGGCGACGCCTTCGCCGTCTTCCGCGGCTGGGCGCGGGAGCTCGCCGCGCGCGGCATCCGCAAGGTCCGCGGCGACCTCTATCTCGACAGCGGCCTCTTCGAGGCGCTCGAGATCCACCCCGGCTGGCCGCGCGCCCAGCTCTCGAGCTGGTACGAGGCGCCGATCGCCGCCCTCTCGTTCTCCGACAACTGCATCCTGGTGCGGGTCTCGCCGGGGCGGGCGGGCCAGCCGGCGGTGGTCGAGACCATCCCGCCGGTGCCCATCTTCCGCATCGACAACACGGCGCGGACGACGGCTCCCTCGCGCCGGCGACGCGGCCACCTCTCGATCAGCCGGCTCGACGACCTGCTGCGGGTCGCCGGCACCATCAGCACCTCCGACGGCCCGTTCGACACCTGGATCACCGTGCCCGACCCCGTCGTCTACTTCGGCGAGGCGCTGCGCATCGCCCTCGCCGGGGAGGGCATCGAGCTCGCCGGCCGCCTGCGGCCGGTCGAGCGGCTGCCCGGGCCGGTCTGGGAGCGCGTCGCGGTCTTCCGCAGCGACCTCCTCTCGGCGGTCGAGGTGTGCCTCAAGCACAGCCAGAACTTCTATGCCGAGAGCATGGTGAAGCTCCTCGGCGCGCGCCGCTGCGGCCGCGGCAGCTGGGGCGAGGGGGTGCGCGCGGTCTCCGAGTTCCTCGCCGGCCTGGGGGTGCCGCGCGCCACCTTCCGCCTCGCCGACGGCTCGGGGATGAGCCGCGAGAACGAGGTCCCGCCGCGGGCGCTCACCACGCTCCTGCGCGTCATGTACTTCCAGCCCGAGGGCGAGGCGTTCGCGCGCGCCCTCCCCTTCGGCGGCGAGGACGTCGGCGGCTGGAAGCGCCGCTTCGCCGCGCCGCCCTATCGCGGCAACGTGTGGGCGAAGACCGGCACGCTCGAGGGGGTGTCGGCCCTCTCCGGCTACGCCCGCGCCGTCTCCGGGCGGCTCTACGCCTTCTCGATCCTGCTCAACCGGACGCACGGCGACGCCCATCACGCCCAGGATAGGATCGTCATGGCGCTGGTCGATCACGGCTAGGCCGGCCCGCGGCCGCCAGCCTTGTCGGGCGCGCCGCCCCGGATTCCCGGCTTTTTCGTCGAACAGGAGGAGAGCTTGGTCAACGCCGACACCGAGCGCCCGGTCGACTACCGGGCGTTGATGAAGAAGGTCGAGCAGGTGGTGGCGTCGCTCGACCGCGCCGACGATCTCTCGGCGACCATCCATACGGTCATCGAGACGATCATCGCCAAGTTCAAGGACGAGCTGGGGATCTACGGCGGCCGGCTGTACGAGCGGCAGGGCGTCTTCTACGAGCTCGCGGACACCTTCGGCGACGCCAAGAAGGTGCCGCCCGGGCTCCAGGTGCCGCGCTCCTACCCGCCGGTCGAGCTGGTGCTCGAGCAGGGGACGGTCTACATGGACGCCACCGACCCGCGCCTCGACAAGAGCTTCGAGGCGGTCCTCGGGGTCGACGAGTTCGCCGCCATCGAGGTGGGCGACGAGGACTACATCCTCGCCTTCAACCTCACCGGCGGCCACGACCGCGACGACGTGCTCTTCTCGCTGGGCATCCTCCGCCACAGCGTCAACCAGAAGATCCGCCGCGAGCGGATGGAGGGGATCTTCGAGGAGGCGCGCAAGATCCAGGTCTCGATCCTGCCGCGCCGCGCCCCGGTCTACGGCGACTACGACATCTACGGCCGCTCGGTGCCGATGGACAACGTGGGCGGCGACTACTTCGACTACATCCCGCTGACCGAGAAGATCCTCGGCCTCGCCATCGCCGACGTCTCCGGCCACGGCCTCCCGGCGGCGCTCCAGGTGCGCGACATCTACATGGGCCTGCGGATGGGGCTCGCCCGCGACTTCAAGATCGTGCGCACGGTCGAGCGGATGAACCGCATCATCCACCGCAGCACGCTCACCAGCCGCTTCGTGTCGATGTTCTACGGCGAGCTCGAGCTCAACGGCGTCTTCATCTACGTCAACGCCGGCCACCCCGCTCCCTTCCATCTCGCCGCCGACGGCGCGGCGCGCTCCATGGAGGAGGGAGGGCCGGTCCTCGGGCCGCTCTCCGAGGCGACCTACGAGCGCGGCTTCGTGGTGATGAAGCCGGGCGACCTCCTGGTGTTCTACACCGACGGCATCATCGAGGCGATGGGGCGCGGGACGGACGCGACGGTCGTACTGGACCCGGCGAGCGCCGCGAGCGCTACGCACGCCGCGGGCGCCGCGGCCGTGCCGGACCCCGCGCCGCTCGAGGAGTACGGCGTCGACCGCCTCCTCGCCGTGGCGCGCGAGCACCGCGCCAAGCCGGCGCGCGCCGTCGTCGAGGCGATCTTCGCGAGCGTCGAGGCCTTCACCCAGGGCGCCCCCGCCGAGGACGACCGCACGGTCGTCGTCGTCACCTATCCGGCGGGCGAGAGGGTCACCACGGCCTTCCCACGGCCGCAGCTCACGAAGGCGTAGGCGGCAGATGAAGGGGAAAAGCAGGCGGGCGCCGCGGCCGAGGTCGGCGCGGGGCGCCCGCGGAGGGATCAGGTGCCGGTCTTGGCGGCCGCCGGCTTGGTGTAGGACTTCTTGGGCTTGCACTTCCCATCGGCCTTGACGTTGACGCCCGCCCGGTGGGCCATGCACTCGTTGTTGTAGGTCTTGCCGTTGCAGCCGCAGACCGGCGCGACGACGTCGGGGCAGACGTCGGGCTTGGCGGTGCAGGTCCCCTTGCCCTTGCACTCGCCGTTCGGCTTCGAGCACCACATCTTGGTGTCATGGCACGCCTTGTTGGTGGTGCAGGAGGCGCCCATCGGCTTCTCCATGGGAGCCTCGGAGCCCATGGCCGGCGCCTCGGTGCCCTGTGCGGTGTCCGCCGCCATGTCCGCAGCCCAAGCGGGCGCGGCGAACGCCGCCACCTGCACACAGGGGGCCTCGGTTGCATCGAACCCGCTCGCCGCCGCGCTCTGCGTGCCGACCCAGCCCGCGAGCGCCACCACCAGGAACGGAACGACCCAGATCAGCGACCTGCGACATCGTGCCTGCATTGCGTACCTCCGCGAGAAGACCGCGGGGCGATTGCCCCCACGGTACTGTGTCTCCGCTTCCCCCTCGCCGGCACGCCCGGCGAGCGCTCGGGCGGCAGGCGGGCCAACGCGTTCGGGGCTTCGCCTGCCCGGTGGAGACTGCTTGACTTCTGAAGAGTCTACCTCAGGTGTCACCCGGCGGGTGGGCGCCAGCCGAAGAAGGCCGCCGCGAGCTCGCGCACCTCGGCATCCAGCGCCGCCTGGATCTCCCCGTCGTGCGCCAGCTCGCGGTAGCGGTCGAGGACCACGGCGTTGTCCCGGCGCACCTCGTCGGTCGAGAAGCTCGAGAGGCCGGGAAGAGCAACCTCCCGGAACCCGGCGTCGGTGAAGGGGAGGCCGAGCGCGCCCGCGAGCGCGCGCCGGTAGGTCTCCTCGGCCACCCAGCGGCGGAAGTCGACGGCGACGAGAGGCTCCAGGTGCTTCGTCCGCCGGAGCGCCTCGCGCACGTGCCCCTTCCAGGCGGCGAGCTCGGGGGTTCCGGCGAGCGGCCGCTCGGGCTCGGCGCGGCGGCGGCTGGCCGCCCAGTTCCAGGGGTCGCGGAGCACCAGGAGGCTCGTCACCTCGGCGCTCGCCCCGCGCGCCGCCGCCGGCGCCAGCTCGGCGAGCTCCTCGACCGTGCGGTCCTCGGCGTTCCAGAGATAGAGGTCCTTCGCCACCCAGTCGCCGGCGCGGTCGCGAGCGACCTCGTCGTCGGTCAGGTTCACGTAGTGGCTGAAGCGGTTGCCCACCAGGCGGCCGCCTCGACCGCCGCGACCGCCGGAGTCGCCTGCGCCGCCCTCGACCTTGCCGTCGTTGGCGAAGAGGCCGGGGCCGGGGAGCTGCGAGAGGATCCAGTGGATGACCGCGTGGTGCCCCGAGCGGCGCATGGCGAGGACGCGCAGCTCGCGGCGGTTGACGAAGCCGGCGCTCATCCCCCCGCGATCTTCCCCGCGCGCCGCAGGCGCTCGAGATGGGCGAGGACCTGCCGCTCGGCGAGCGGATAGGCCTGCTCGGGGACGTCGTCGTAGACGCGCGGGAGCATCTCCCGCGGGC
>DATBQN010000217.1:0-6935 GCA_036560825.1 Thermoanaerobaculia bacterium | reverse complement strand
GAAGAGGAGGTCGGTGAACTTGTGGATCGCCATCTCCGGGCGCTGCGCCGGGCCGTAGACGGTGAAGAAGCGCAGGCAGGCGGTGCGCATCCCGTAGAGGTGGTGGTAGTTGAAGCAGAGGAGCTCGCCGGCGCGCTTGGTGGTGGCGTAGGGGCTGATCGGCTGGTTGACCTCGTCGTCCTCGGAGAAGGGGACCTTCGGGTTGATGCCGTAGACCGACGACGAGGAGCCGAAGAGGAAGACCTGCGGGCCGTGGCGGCGGGCGGCCTCGAGGAGGCGGAGCGTGCCGATGCAGTTGACGTCCTCGTAGAGCACCGGCTCCCGGAGGCTCGGCCGCACGCCGGCGCGCGCCGCGAGATGCACGACGGCGTCGAAGCGCCCGCGCTCGAAGAGCTGGTCGACCAGCGCCGCGTCGCGGATGTCGCCCTCGACGAGGGCGAGGCGCTCGCCGCCCGGCGCGCGGCGGAGCTCCTCGACGTTCTCGCGCTTGCGGGCCGGATCGTAGAAGTCGTCGAAGTCGTCGAGCGCGGTCACCCGGTCGCCGCGCCCGAGCAGGCGCCGCGCGAGGTGCGAGCCGATGAAGCCGGCGCCGCCGGTCACCAGGATGTGTTGGGTCCCCGGCATCAGCGGGGCTCGGTGCCGGCGGCGGGCGGCTCGGTCCCGGCGGGCGGCGCGGCGGTGTCCTGGCCGTCCTTCGCCGGCTCGCCCTGCGCGGCGTCGTAGCGCTTCTGGATCCCCGTCTTCTGGCGGTTGCGGATCAGCCAGCGCAGCAGGCGGGAGTCGTTGACGCCGACCAGGATGTCGTTGACGGCGTCGTAGATCTTGGGGTCGTTGATGAGCTCGGCGGCGGTGCCCTTGCCGCGGTCCAGCTTGGTGGCCACCGAGTCCAGGCGGTCGACGATGTCGCGCACCTTGCCGGAGACCTGGCGGCCGTAGCTCTCGTCGTGGATGAGCTTGGCGAGGAGGCCGTCGCCGGAGTCGAGCTCGCCGGTCAGCCGCTGCAGGTCGGCCGCCACCTTCTGCAGGCTGGCGATCGTCTGGTCGTAGGAGGCGCGGGTCGCCGGGTCGTTGAGCAGGCCGGGGAGGAGGCCCGGCCCGCTCTTGGCGCTCGCCACCAGGGCGTCGAGCCCGGCGATCGAGCTCGCCAGCCGGTCGGCGAGGGCGCGGTCGTTGAGGAGGCGCGGCAGCGGACCCTGGCCGTGCTCGACCTGGGCGGCGACGCGGTTGACGTTGTCGAGGGTCTCGAAGATCGAGGCCTTCATCCGCCGCCCCGAATCCGAGTCGCTGGTCAGCTCGCCGATCAGCCCCTGGCCCTTGTCGATCCGCCCCAGGATGTCCTTGAGCTGGACGGAGATCGTCGAGACGTTGTCCATCACGTCGGTGCCCGAGGCGATCAGGGCGTCCATGTTGGTGGCCGGCGCGGCGATGATCGCTCCCCCGTCCGGGATCACCGGGTAGGCCGGCGTGCCGGAGTTGATCTCGACGTACTTGTCCCCCAGCAGGCCGAGGGTGCGGATGTGGGCGCGCGAGTCGCCGCGTATCCGCTCGGCGTAGCGGCGGTCGATGGCGAGCCGCACGCGGATGAACTTCTTCGCCGGGTTGCGCGGCAGCACGACGCCGGCGATCGACCCCACGGAGACGCCGTCGATCTCCACCGGGTTGCCGGGCTTGATCCCGGAGACGGTCAGGAAGTCGACGAAGTAGTCGTCCTTGCGGCTGAAGAGGTTGTTCTCCCGGCCGATGAGGAAGATGCCGATGGCGAGGAGCACGATCGCCCCCAGCACCAGGGCGCCGACGCGGACGACCCGCGCGGGGTCACGCCGCTGCATGGTCCTCCTCCGGGTCCGCCTCGCCGGCGAGGAAGCGGCCGAGCAGCGGATCGGGCGAGCGGTCGGCCTCCTCCCAGGTGCCCACGAAGGCGAAGCTCCCGTCGGCGAGGAAGATCATGCGGTCGCCGACGTGGCGGGCGAGCGCGATGTCATGGGTGACGACGACCGAGGTGACGCGGAGCTCGCGCTGGGTGGAGCGGATGAGCTTGCCGATCGACGCCGCGGTGATCGGGTCGAGGCCGGTGGTCGGCTCGTCGAAGAGCACCACGTCGGGGTCGAGGGCGAGCGAGCGGGCGAGGGCGACGCGCTTGCGCATGCCGCCCGAGAGCGCCGAGGGCGCCTTCTCCTCGATCCCCTCGAGCCCCACCAGGCCGAGCTTCTCGCGCACCTTGGCGGCGATCTCCTCCTCGCCGAGGCCGGCGTGCTCGCGCAGCGGGAAGGCGATGTTCTCGAAGACGTCCATGGAGTCGAAGAGGGCGCCGCTCTGGAAGAGCATGGCGATGCGCCGGCGCAGCGGGAAGACGTCCTTCTCGTCGAGCTGGGCGAGGTCGACGCCGTCGAAGACCACGCTCCCGGCGTCGGGAGGCTCGAGGCCGTCGAGCTGGCGCAGCGTCACCGACTTGCCGCTCCCCGAGCGGCCCATGATCACCAGGCTCTCGCCGCGCAGCACGTCGAAGTCGACGCCGTCGAGCACGGTGCGGTCGCCGTAGCGCTTGGTGAGGCCGCGCACCTGGTAGATGGCACCCCCGCCCGCTGCCGCTTCGGTCGCCGCTCTCATACCAGGTAGAACAGCTTGGTGAGGAAGAAATCGGAGATCAGCACGAGGATGGCGGCGAGCACCACGGTGTTGGTGGTGGCGCGGCCGACGCCGTCGGCTCCGCCGGAGGTGGTCAGGCCATTGTAGCAGCCGACGATGGCGATGAAATAACCGAAGAAGAAGGACTTGCCGATGCCGCTCGCGATGTCGGCCAGGGTGAGCGAGGAGAGGACGTCGTTCCAGTAGAGCGAGGCCGGCAGGTTGAGCTGCAGGATGGCGACGATCAGGCCGCCCAGGATCCCCAGCACGTCGCCGATGATGGTGAGCGCCGGCAGCATGAGGAGCGTCGCCGCCAGCTTGGGGACGACGAGCTTCTTCACCGGGTCGGCGGCCATCGAGCGCAGGGCGTCGATCTGCTCGGTGACCTTCATGGTGCCGATCTCGGCGGTCATCCCGGCGCCGATGCGTCCGCCGACGATGAGCGCCGTGAGCACCGGCCCCAGCTCGCGCACCAGCGACTTGGCGACCACCGAGCCGATGTAGTACTTGATCCCCAGGGTGGGCAGGCTGTAGGCGGTCTGGAGAGCCATCACCATGCCGGTGAAGAGCGTGGTGACGCCGGCGACGCCCAGCGAGCGGACGCCGATCTGCTCCATCTGGACGATCCACAGGCCGGTCTCGTAGGGCGGGCGCGCCAGGGCGCCGAAGGCCTGCCCGGTGAGCAGCGCGAGGTCGCCGGTCACCTCGCTGACCTGGCGCAGCCTCACTTGCGGATCGGCGCCCAGAGGGCGGCCGGCGCCGCGCCGAGCACGAGGTCGCAGGCCGCGAGGGGCAGGAGGCCGCGCGCCAGCCCGGGCTCCCGTGCGGCCGCCAGGGCGAAGGCGAAGGCCCCCGTGAGCCGGCCGCCGATCGCCACCGCGATCACCCCGCTGTAGCGGCGCGGGTCGCGGGCGGCGAGCAGGTAGAGCACGGCGAGCATGGCGAGGAGGGTCGCCATGATCCAGAGGAAGAACGCCTCGCGGGGGAGCGGCAGGCCGAGCAGCCGCGACGGGAGGCCGGGGGCGGCGACCATCAGAACGGCAAAGGTGAGATCGTAGATCGCCCCGGCGACGAGGCTCGCCTGCAGCAGCAGGAGGGCCCGGAAGCGGCGGGCGAAAGGGGCCATGGAGGGCATCCGGCGGCATTCTAGCAGGGGGCGTGCCAACGCCCGGGCCACCGTTCCGGCCCGCGCGGTACTTATTTGAGTTAGGGGGCAGTCTCAAGAAAGGAGTCCGTATGAAGAGAATCGTAGGTACGCTGTCTCTGCTCGCCCTGGCGCTCTCCGCCTCGGTCCTCCTGGCGGGAACCGCTCCGGCGATGGCGCCGGCGGTGGCTCTTCCGGCGCCGCCTCAGCTCGCCGTCGCCGCGCCCGCGCTGCCCGCCTGGCTCGCGGGTGTGCCGGCCCAGCCCGCCGCGGCGCCGCCGGACTTCCTGCGCCCGCAGGCGATCCCCAACTGCTCCATCCCCTGCAAGGGGGTCCACTGCGCCGGCTTCGGCTTCTGCCGCTACAACCCCGACACCGGCGGCTGTGGCTGCGTCTATCCCTAGCCCGACCTGATCATTCTCGCGAGGCTGCTCCCCACCCCCTCGCGTCGCCGCCGCCGGACGGGGGAGAATGGGCGCCCGGAATAGGAGGGCGCTCCTTGGAACCCACCGTCTGGCGCCAGCGCCTGCTCGGCGCCGTCGTCACCGTGACCGGCAACCTCTATCTGCTCGCCGGCACCATCCTGATGTCGACCTTCTCGGTCCTCCTCTGCTGGGGGCCGCAGCGCGACGTCGTCGCCTACACCATCTGCAAGCTCTGGTCGCGCGGCATCCTCACCTCCTGCGGGGTGCGGCTGGAGACCCGCTATGACCCCGGCCTCGACCGCGCGGCGAGCTACGTCTTCCTCGCCAACCACCAGAGCCTCCTCGACATCCCGGTCGTCCTCCTCTCCGCTCCCGGCCAGGTGCGGCTGGTCGCCAAGCGGAGCCTCTTCCGCATCCCGCTGTTCGGCTGGGCGATGGCGGTCGCCGGCTTCATCCCGGTCGACCGCAACGACCGCAGCACGGCGCGCCAGACCTTCTCCCAGGCGACCGCGAAGCTCCGGGGGGGCACCTCGGTCGCCCTCTTCCCCGAGGGCACGCGCGCCAAGGGCGACGTCCTCCTCCCCTTCCAGCGCGGCGGCTTCCTGATCGCCCTGCGCAGCGGCCTCCCCATCGTGCCGGTCGGCATCCGCGGCACCCGCGCCCTCCGCTCGACTCGCAGCCTGGCGATCCGGCCGGGGAGCGCCGCGGTCGCCTACGGCGCGCCGATCGACCCCGCGCAGTTCGGTCTGCGGCGCAAGGCCGAGCTCGCCGCCGAGGTGCGCCGGCGGATCGCCGAGCTCGCCGGCCTGTCGGCGGGAGAGGACGGTGGTACGATTTGAGCCGCGCGCGAGGCCCCTCCGAAGGGAAGAGAGACAGCATGCCGACCGATCTCGAAACGAGCGTCTGGGACGCTCTCAAGCAGGTCAAGTTCCACGGCATGAGCCGGGACATCGTCTCCTTCGGCTTCGTCCACGCGGTGCGGGTGGAGGGCGGCGTCGTCACCGTCGACCTCGAGATCGCGACCCAGAACCAGGCGGCCGTCGAGGCGGTCCGCAAGGACGTCGAGCGGGCGGTCGCCGCCCTTCCCGGCGTCGCCGGCGTGCAGGTCCAGATCCAGGTGCAGCGGCCGGCGGGGGCGGGCGAGGCGGCGCGGGCGATCGCCCAGAACCCCGCGCTGATCCCCGAGGTGCAACACGTGGTGGCGGTGGCGAGCGGCAAGGGCGGGGTGGGGAAGTCGACGGTGGCGGCCAACCTCGCCATCGAGCTCGGCCAGCTCGGCCACCGCGTCGGCCTCCTCGACTCCGACATCTACGGCCCCTCGGTGCCGATGATGTTCGGCATCCAGGAGAAGCCGCGCATCGACGGCAACCGCATTATCCCCTTCGAGAAGTACGGCATCAAGGTGATGTCGCTCGGCTTCATCCTGGAGACCGACACGCCGGTGATCTGGCGCGGCCCGATGGTGGTGCGGGCGATCGAGCAGATGCTCGGCGACGTCGTCTGGGGCGCCCTCGACTACATGATCCTCGACCTGCCGCCGGGCACCGGCGACGCCCAGCTCACGGTGACCCAGAAGGTGCCGCTCGCCGGCGCGGTGATCGTGACGACGCCGCAGGACGTGGCGCTGATCGACGCTCGCAAGGGGCTCGCCATGTTCCGCAAGGTGAACGTGCCGGTGATCGGGATCGTCGAGAACATGTCCTCCTTCGTCTGCCCGCACTGCGGCAAGGAGACCGACGTGTTCAAGAAGGGCGGCGGCAAGCGCACCGCCGAGCTCCTCAACACGGCGTTCCTGGGCGCCATCCCGCTCGACGCCGAGATCGTCGCCGGCGGCGACGCCGGGATACCGATCGCCGTCGCCGACCCCACGGGCCCGCACGCCGCCGCCTTCCGCCGCGTCGCCGAGGCCGTGGTGCGGGAGGTGGCGCGGCAGAGCGCGCTCAAGCCGAAGCTCTCGATCGTCTAGACCCGCATGCCGACCGCTCTCCTCGCCGACGCCCATCTCGGCGGACCCGGGGGCGGCGCGGCGCCGCTCGTGGCGCAGCTCGCGGCGCTCCCCGAGCAGGGCGCCGACCGCCTGATCGTCCTCGGCGACCTCTTCCAGGCCTGGGTGGGGCTGCCGCGCTTCGAGACCCCCGAAGTGGCGGCGGTGGTGCCGGCGCTCCGCGACCTCCGCCGGCGCGGCCTGCGCGTCGACTACGTGGAGGGCAACCGCGATTTTTTCCTGCGCGGGGGCCCCTACGCGGACGCCTTCGACGCCGTCGTGCTCGAGGTCGCCTTCGAGGCCGGCGGCAGGCGCTACCTGGCCGTCCACGGCGACGGCCTCAACGACCGCGACTGGCAGTACCGCTCCTGGCGCCGGCTCTCGAAGAGCCTCCCCGTCGAGTGGGCCGTCCGCGCCATCCCGCGCGCCTTCGCCCGCCGCCTCGTCGCCTCGACCGAGGAGCGCCTCTCGCAGACCAACTTCAAGCACCGCGCGGCGATCCCCGAGGCCGCCATCCGCGCCTACGGCGAGCGGCGCCTCGCCGAGGGGCACGACGTCCTCCTCCTCGGCCACTTCCACGTGCCGCGGGTGCTCGCCGTGCCGGGCGGCGAGGTCCGCCTGCTCGACGCCTGGTTCAGCAGCCGGCGGATCGAATGGATCTGATCGACTAGACTTCGACGATGTCGCTCACCGTCACCCTCATGGGCAGCGGCACCTCGACCGGCGTGCCGGTGATCGGGTGCACCTGCGCGATCTG
>DATBQN010000216.1:0-2876 GCA_036560825.1 Thermoanaerobaculia bacterium | reverse complement strand
CCGGCGGCGGCGGCGCAGATCGCGCTGGCGCGCCAGGCTCGCCACCTGCGACTCGAGGGCGCGGATGCGGTCGCGGATGCGCCGCCGGCCGACCTCCATCACCGTCTCGCCCGGCCCGCGGCCGCCGATGCCGCCGGCGAGGCGCGACAGGCCGGCGTCGCGCTCGGTCAGGCGCGGCAGGTCGTAGCGCAGCTGCGCCAGCTCGACCTGCAGCTTGCCGTCGCGGCTCTTGGCGCGCTGGGCGAAGATGTCGAGGATGAGCTGCGTGCGGTCGATCGCCTTCAGGCCGGTCGCATCCTCGAAGGCCCTCGCCTGGGCGGGCTTCAGATCGAGGTCGAAGAGGGCGACCGTCGCCCGCCGCCGCATCCCCTCGAGCACGATCTCCTGCAGCTTGCCGCGGCCGACGACCGTCTTGGGATGGACCTGCGCGCGCCGCTGGCGCACCTCGCCGGCGGCCTCGACCCCCGCCGCGCGCGCCAGCTCGCGCAGCTCGGCGAAGCGCTCGTCGTCGGGATCGAGGCCGATCAGGAGCGCGCGCTCGCGGTCGGTGGCGCCGGCGGCCGAGGTGAGCCGCGAGAGCTCTTCCTCGAGCGCCCGCATGGTCGCCTCGACATCGAAGTCCAGGCGATGGACGTCGGGCGCGACCCGGCGCTCGAAGACCTCGGCCTCGGCCGTCGATTCGAGCCCGCCCGAGGCCGCGGCGGGCGAGAGGTGGGCGATCTCGAGCCGCCCGGCCGCGCCGTCGGGCAGCGCCTCGATCATCGCCACCAGGTCGAGGCGCAGGAGGGCGAGATCGTTCAGGTCGTCCTTCGACAGCGGCTCGCCGCGGAGGTGGGTGTGCACCAGCCGCAGGCCGCGGAAGCGCCCGACGCCGCCGCGCAGGCGGCCGACGTCGGGAAGGGTCAGGCGATGCGCGTCGCCGACGATGACGTGGCGCACCGAGCCGTCGCGGGCGACGAGGACGCCGACCTGGCGGTTGAGCTCGCGCGAGACGGCGGCGAGGTGCCGCGCGAGCTCGGGAGAGACCACCTGGCGCGGCTCGACGCGGCGCCTGAAGGTCCGCTCGAGGGCGCGTAGCTCTGAGGCCTTGATGCCGCGGGTATCGCCTTCGACGCGGGGGATCGGGAGGCCTCAGTGGAGGATCGGCGGAGCGTAGTAGTCGGCCTGAGGCTCGGCGTCGAGGCCCATGCCCATGAGAGCCAGGAGCAGCTCGAGCCGGCATTCCGGCCGGTCGGCCTCGAGCAGCGCCTGCTTCTCGGCGGGACCGAACGGCAGGGCGACGGCGAGGCCGTTGACGAGAGAGACGCCGGGGAGGCTCGCCAGCAGGTCGAAGTCGAAGGAGAGGCCGTGCGCCTTGCCGAAGGTCTGCAGCGCCGACATCGCCCGCGAGGCGTCGAGCGGCAGCTCGGGCTCGAGGAAATCGCCGGCGAACTCCGCGTACTCGGCCGCCGCCCGCCGATAGCCGCGATGGAGCGGCAGCTCCGCATCGAGCCGGAACCGGCTCACCCCCTTGAGGAGGACGAGGTAGCGGCCGTCCGGCTGCAGATCGCACTGCTCGATGCGGCCGGCGCAGCCGACCGAGTAGAGCTCAGGGCCGTCCGACGCGTCCTCCGGGAGGAGGAGGAGCGGCGGTCGGTTGTCCTGCTGCGGCAGGAGCGGTTGGATCATCCCGATGTGCCGTCCCTCGGCGAGCGAATCGGCGACCAGGTTGCGGTAGCGCGTCTCGAAGACGTTCAGCGGCAGCCAGTTGCCGGGGAGGAGGAGCGAGCCGGTGAGCGGGAAGAGCGGCAGGATTCTGGGGGGCGCTGCGGGCATCGAGTCAGGGCTCGGAAACGGGCGGGGAAAAGCCGTCGACGCCGGCGCTCCCCGAGCCTCCGGCCGATGATTCCACAGGCGATCGGCGGGGGCAACCGTGGCATAGACTGGCTGCCGGAGAGGTCGACCATGCACTTGAAGACCAAATCCGAGATCGCCCACATGCGTCAGGCGGGGCTCGCGGTCTGGCGCGCCCATCAGGCGGCGGCGCCGCTCGTCCAGCCGGGGGTGACGACGGCCGAGATCGACGCCGAGGTCGAGGCGGCGCTCGCCGCGGCGGGCGCGGCGCCGCTCTTCAAGGGAGTGCCCGGCAAGGTTCCCTTCCCCGCCGCCACCTGCATCTCGGTCAACGACGAGGTCGTCCACGGCATCCCCGGCCCTCGGCGGCTCGCCGCCGGCGACGTGGTGAGCCTCGACATCGGCGCCCGCATCGCCGGCTGGTGCGGCGACGCCGCGGTGACCTACCCGGTCGGCCCGCCGGAAGCGCTCGATGCCGAGCGCGCGCTCCTCCTTGCGGTCACCGAGGAGGCCCTCCGCATCGCCCTCTCCCTCCTCGGCGTCAAGCGGCGCTGGCGCCAGGTGGCGAGCGAGATGGGGAGCTTCGTCCGCGCCTTCGGCTTCGGCATCGTCGAGAGCTTGACCGGCCACGGCATCGGCCGCACCCTCTGGGAGCCGCCGGAGGTTCCCAACTCCTGGACCGGCGACCGCAACGACTTCGAGCTGCGGCCCGGTCTCGTGATCGCGGTCGAGCCGATGGTCAACGCCGGCACCAAGGAAGTGCGCCTGCTCCCGGACGGCTGGACGATCGTCACCCGCGACCACCGGCCGAGCGCCCACTTCGAGCACACCGTGGCGATCACCCGCGACGGCCCGCAGATCCTCACCGCCGGACCGGACGGCGAGGGCTGGGCGCTCGGACCGAGCCGGGCGGCCGAGCTGCTCATGCCGCGCGCCGGAGCGGCCTTGAAGTAGAATCCAAACCACTCGCCGGGCTTCAAGTGCGCCGCTGACCGGGGAGATCGCGTATGCACTTCGATCAGTTCGCCGGCGACTACGAGCAG
>DATBQN010000215.1:0-3158 GCA_036560825.1 Thermoanaerobaculia bacterium | reverse complement strand
CCGCAGCCGTCTCGGAGCCGGGGGCCGGCAGCGAAGAGAAGCTCGCCGAAGAGGAGTAGCCGTGGGACCGGGTATGCGCGGGCCGCAGCGCGGAGGCCCGCGCCGCCCCTTTCGGAAAGGGACGGGAGATGACGGTATCCTCGAAGGACGGCATGACCAAGGCCGAGCTGGTGGAGGAGGTGGCGCGTACGACCCAGCTCACCAAGAAGCACGCCGAGATCATCGTCAACACGGTGTTCGACAGCATCGTCCATTCGTTGAAGGACGGCGAGAAGATCGAGCTGCGCGGCTTCGGCAGCTTCCGCATCCGCCACCGCGGCGCCCGCACCGGCCGCAACCCGAAGACCGGCGACCGCGTCAAGGTGCCGCCGAAGCGGATCCCGTACTTCAAGCCGGGCAAGGAGCTGCGCGAGCTGCTCAACGACGAGTGTTGAGGGCGGCGCCTGGATGGAGATCCTCTTCACCCCTTGGAGGTATGCTTACATCACCCAGAGCGCGGACCCGGCCGAGTGCTTCCTCTGCGCCGCCGCCCGGAACCCGGCCGAGCCCGAGGGTCTGGTGGTGGCGACCGCCGATCACCATCTGGTGATGTTGAACCTCCATCCCTACTCGAACGGCCATCTCATGGTGGCTCCCCTCGCCCATTGGTCCTCGCCGCAGGAGAGCAGCGACGCCGCCCGCGCCGAGTTCTGGCCCCTCGTCCTCAAGTGCCAGCGCGTGCTCGCCGCCGCCTACCATCCGCACGGCTTCAACATGGGCATCAACCTGGGCACCCCGGCGGGCGCCGGGGTGCCCTCGCACTATCATTTCCACGTCGTGCCGCGCTGGAGCGGCGACACCAATTTCATGACCGTGCTGGCCGGGGTGAGGCTGCTGCCCGAGGATCTCCGCCACACGCGCGAGCGTCTGAAGGCCCTCTTCGCGGACCCCGGCGTCTGACGCTCTCTCGACGGAGGTTAGGTAACGTGGCGGAACCCGGCAGTCCACCGGCGGCGGAGCTCCCCGAGCGGGCGGCCGTCGCGAACCCCCTGCTCGCGGCGTTCCTCGCCTGGATCGTCCCCGGCGCCGGGCACCTGATGCTCCGCAAGACGCGCCGCGCGGGGCTGTTCTTCGTGCTGGTCGTCGTCGCTCTGTGGATCGGCTGCCATCTCCACGGCAACCTCTACACGCCGGTCGCCGGCCAGCCGCTCACCTTCCTCGCGACCCTCGGCTGCATGGGCCTGGGCATCCCCTATTTCGTCCTCCGCTACTTCGTCGGCTACCATGGCGACTTCGTCGCGGCGGGGTTCGAGTACGGCACCGCCTTCATCCTCACCGCGGGGCTCATGAACCTTCTCCTGGTGCTCGACGCCTGGGACATCGCCCTGGGCAAGAAGGACTGAATCGAGGTCGACGCTCATGCTCAGCCATTTCTTCCTCATGGTCGTCTACGCGCTCCTGGTGTCTCTCTTCTTCACCGCGCTCTGGCGGCGGGGGCGGCGCGAGCAGATGGTGCTCTTCCTCCAGCTCTTCGTCGGGATGGTGGGAGGAGGCCTGCTCGCCGCCTGGTTGATGTACCCGTTCCCGTCCGGGCCGCCGGCGCCGATTCCGTAGGGCCGGATGACGGATGATCGGGAGCGTCTGCTGGTGGTCGCCGGCGAGGCGTCGGGCGATCTGCACGGCGCCCGACTGATCGCCGAGCTCGGCGGCATGGTGCCCGGCCTGCGGACCTTCGGGCTGGGCGGTGGCGAGATGCGCCGCGCCGGCTGCGAGACGGTGGCGGACAGCGCCGAGATCTCGGTGGTGGGGATCACCGAGGTGCTGCGCGTGCTCTCCCGCGCCAAGCAGATCTTCCGCGCCATCCTGGCCGAGGTCGACCGCCGGCGCCCGCGGGCCGCCGTGCTCATCGACTTCCCGGAGTTCAACCTGCGCCTGGCGCGCCAGCTCAAGCGGCGCGGCATCCCGATCGTCTACTACATCAGCCCGCAGGTGTGGGCCTGGCGGCGGCGGCGGGTGAAGACCATCGCCCGCCGGGTCGACCGCATGCTCGTCCTCTTCCCCTTCGAGGTCGACGTCTACCGAGCGGCCGGGCTCGACGCCGTCCACGTCGGCCACCCCCTGGTCGACGAGGTCCCCGAGCTGCCGGGCGCCTGGGACCGTCCGCCGGAGGCCGGCACGCCGTTCCGCCTCGCGCTCCTCCCCGGGTCCCGCCGCTCGGAGGTCGAGGCGCTGCTGCCGGCGATGCTCGGCGCCGTCCGCCTGCTCGCCGCCGAGCTGCCGGTCCGCACCCGCCTCATCCTCGCCCCCAGCGTGCCGCGCGCGCTCGTCGAGGCGGCGATCGAGGGCTCGGGGCAAGCCGTCGAGATCGTCGCGGGCGACCGCTTCCGCGCCATCGCCGACTCGCACCTCGCCCTCTGCGCCTCGGGCACCGCGACGCTGGAGGTGGGGCTGCTGGCCACCCCGGCGATCGTCGTCTACCGCCTGGAGCCCTGGACCTACCTGCTGGGCCGCCTCCTCGTGCGCCTGCCCGACATCTCCCTCGTCAACCTGGTGCTCGGCCGCCGCGTGGTGCCGGAGCTGATCCAGGGCGAGGCGCGGCCGGAGCGCATCGCCGCCGAGGCGCGCAGCCTGCTCGCCGACCCCACCGCCGTCTCGCGCATGCGGCGGGCGGAGGCCGAGCTGCGCGGCCGGCTGGGGGAGAGCGGGGCGAGCCGGCGGGCGGCGCGCGAGGTGGCGAGCTTCCTCGACGGGCTGAGCGGGCGCGCCGGGGTGGCGGCGTGAGCGCCGGCGGCGGCCCCAGCCTGCCGGCCTTCTTCTGGCGTTATCTCCGGCGCTATCTCGCCTGGGCGGCCCTCGCCGCGGTGTCGATCCTCGTCTTCGCCGTCGCCACCGCGGCGATCGTCTCGCTGATCGAGCCGATCTTCGGCGAGGTCCTGCTCACCAGCCAGACGCCGGAGGTGATGGGGATCCCGGTCCACCATCCGGCGAAGGCCGCTCCCGACGCCGGCCCCCTCGCCCACTTTGCCAAGAAGCTCAACGTCGCCGAGCAGATCGACCGCGGCTACCGCTCGCTCAAGCACCGCCTGGGGGTGGGCCCCGCCGAGGTCGTCTACTTCGTCCCCTTCCTCCTCGTCGTCGTCTTCCTCCTGCGCAGCCTCGCCGACTTCGTCGCCGGCTAT
>DATBQN010000214.1:0-9517 GCA_036560825.1 Thermoanaerobaculia bacterium | reverse complement strand
ACCGCCGCGGGCCACCCGCCGGTCCGCCTGCCGACGCTGGGAGGCAGCATCCCCATGTACCTCTTCCAGCAGCCCGGCGACACCCCGGTGATCGGCCTCCCCATCGCCAATCACGACGACAACCAGCACGCCGCCGACGAGAACCTGCGCCTGCAGAACCTCTGGGACGCGATCGAGCTCTACGCGGCGCTCTTCGCGGATCTGGCGGGGAGCTGAGCGGCCGCGGTCAACCATCCTGAAGAGAATGAAAAAATTCTATCACAGGCGGCGTGCGGTGCTTTATGGGCGGAGTTTCCGCAGTAGCATGACTTCATGGGCCCGAGAGAGATCCTGCACCAGCTTGTCGACGATCTTCCCGATCAGGAGCGGACTGTTGCCGCACGGGTGCTCGAGGCACTGCGAGTGAACGCCGATTCGGTGCTGCGCGGGATCCGCTGACCGTGAGGGGATCTGCACCCCGGGTTCGTCTTCTCTCCTGACAGCCTCGAAGGCGAGTTGCCCTCGGGCGCACATACGACCGGTCACGTCGTGGGAGGAACGCCGATGCGCCGCAACATCGTCTCCCTCACCCTGATCCTCGCGCTCGCGGCCATGCCGTCGAGCTTCGCGCAGGACCTGTACATGAAGGACACGCCGGCGGACACCGGGGTCGAGCCGAACCCCGACACCGGTCCGATGTGGGTGAGCGACGACATCTGGGTGCGCACCAGCCCCGACGCCGGGTACCAGCCATATCCCTTCCCCGAGGCCACTCCGCCGTGGGTTCCGCTGCCGCACGAGGACCCGGAATACCGGGATCCGAAGTACAGCGTGCCCAACTACGTCTACGTGCGCGTGCACAACCGCGGCAGCTCGCCTTCGACCGGCACCGAGCGGCTGCGGGTGTACTGGGCGAAGGCCTCCACGGGGCTCGCGTGGCCGACGCAGTGGGTCGACTACTTGGCGAACACCTGCGGTCCGCAGAAGCTCTACGGCGCCGAGATCACCAAGCCGCGGAAGAACGCGGCGACGGCGACGGCCGCCGAGCGCGACGCCTATCGCGACGCCATCCTCGCCGTCGGCACCAACCCCTCCTACGTCTTCTTCGGGGGGGCCAGCTACTGGCAGAAGCAGGAGGAGGTCCACAAGAACGGCCCGGCCAACCGGCACGGCACGGCGGCCTTCCTTCCGTGGCACCGCGAGTTCGTCAACCGGTATGAAGCCCTCCTCCAGGAAGCCTCTCCCACGGTCAAGCTCCTCTACTGGGACTGGACGACCGATCCGCGGAGCTCGACGGGCGGCTTCGACCTCGATACCTCCACCTTCATGGGCGCCTCCGGCGCAGGAACCGGGGGAGCGAGCATCGGCGCGCCCTTCAACCCGCCCTCGGGGCCGACGCTGGCGCCGCCGGCGGTGACGCGCGACCTCGGTGGAAACTCCTTCGCGCCGACGCCGACGAGCGCCTCGGATGCCACGGTGCTCGCCAACGGCACCTTCCCTGCGTTCCATCCCTTCATCGAAACGACGCCGCACAACTCCTCGCACGTGTACCTCGGCGGCAGCACCGGCGACATGAGCTTCATACCCATGGCCGCGCAGGACCCGTTCTTCTTCCTGCTGCACGCCAACGTTGACCGCCTGTGGGCGCAATGGCAGCGCGATCCGTCGTCGCTGCCGCGCCTCGATCCGGCGACCACCTACGGCAGCGAGACGGGAAACGTCAACATCACCACGGTCATGCAGCCGTGGGACGGCACGGGAACGGCGATCCAGCCGTGGACGGCGGCGGGTGGGTACATCGTCGGCAAGCTCCCCGCCGATCCCTCGGTGGTCTCGCCGCCCATCTACGACACGGCGCCCCTGACCATCCCCGTCCTGCAGCCGAACGAGGCGGTGGTGATCCAGATCCCGTGGTATCCGCCGAACCCGGCCGATTTCTCGTGCTTCGGGGGGGACCAGGGGCACTTCTGCCTCGTCGCCCGCATCGAGACGTCCACCACGCCTCCCTTCGGGATGACCACCCCGGAGACCGCCGACATCAACGCCAACACGAACAACAACAACAACGTCGTGTGGAAGAACGTCACCGTGGTGGACAACTTCCCCGGCGCCGGCAAAGCGGCCTCCATCCTCATCCGCAATCCTTTCACGGAGCGCGTCGTGGCCGGCCTGCGCTTCGCGGACACGCGGGGCGCCGGCGGCTCGTTCTTCAGGGTAGGGCACGTCTTCGTCGAGCTCAAACCGGAGCTCTTCAAGCGGTGGCGCGAGGGACAGGGGTACTCGCGGGGCGTCAAGGTCGTCGATGAGAGGACCGGACGGCTCCAACTGGAGACCCCCGACGCCTTCCTCGAGAACATCCGCCTCGAGCCGGGAGAAACCTTCTCCGTGGACGTCGGCTTCGAGCTGCCGAGGGACTACCCGCTGCGCCGCGGTCCCTTCCCCGAGCTCGACCTCATCCAGACCGGCGCGCCGGGGAAGCCCGACGCGGTCGTCGGCGGCCAGCGCTTCGCCCTCGACCTGAGCAAGCTCGTGCTCGTCGCGGCGGGCGGCCCGTGGCGCTATCGCGTCGGCGCTGACGCCGGCGAGGGTTGGACGGGGCTCGACTACGACGATTCCTCGTGGAAGCTGGGGAAGGCGGAGCTGGGATTCGGCGGCAAGCCGGTGACGGTCATCGACGCCGGCCCTCCCGGTCGCCGGTCCATCACCACCTACTTCCGTCGCGCCTTCGACGTCGCCAATCCGAGCTTCTACCGGAACCTCCTCCTGCGGCTCAAGCGCGCGGACGGCGCCGTCGTCTATCTGAACGGGAAGGAGGTCCATCGCGTCAACCTGCCGGCGAAGGGCGTGGGCTCAAACACCCTCGCGACGCGGGACGTCAAGGGCCTGGAAGAAGAGGTCTTCTTCCCCGTCCAGGTCGCTCCCCAGATGCTGCGCCAGGGAAGGAACGTCCTCGCCGCGGAGGTCCATCTGCGCTCGCCGCGGAGCGACGACCTGAGCTTCGATCTCGAGCTCTCCGCCAACCGCGCCTCCGGCCTGCCGCCGGAGGTCGCCTTCGCCTCGCCGCCCGCCGGCGCGATGTTCCAGACCTACGAGGCCGTCCCGGTCCGGGTGGAGGCGCTGGATCCCGATGGGCGGGTCCGGTCGGTGTCGCTCTATGCCGACGGCAAGCTCGTCGGCAGGCGCGAGAAGCCGCCCTACACGTTCCGCTGGACCCCCGAATCGAACGGGGCGCACCGGCTCCGCGCCGTGGCGGTCGGCGACGATCGGCAGCAGACCACCGCCCACCTCGCGGTCAGCGCGGTGGCGAGCGTGCCGCCGGCGGTGACGCTCGGCCGGCCGTTGGCCGACGCCGCGTTCGAGTCGGGCGAGGAGATCTCGGTCACCGCGCAGGCCTCCGCGCACAGCGGCGCCAAGGTCGTGCGAGTCGAGTTCTGGATCCAGGAGGCGGACTTCTTCATGTCCAAGAAAGAGCTCGCCGCGAGCGCGAAACAGGCGCCTTACGCGGCGTCGATCCGCAACCTCAAGCCGGGTCACTACATGCTGTGGGCCGTGGCGGTCGACGATCGCGGCAATACCAGCCAGTCGCTCCCCGTGCACGTGATGGTCGGCAGGGAGGCCGGGCATTGAGCCAGCCGGGCTCGTGCGGAGAGAGCAGCCGCGGCGGAGCCTGCCGTCCCGGCGCCGGCGCACTCCAGGCGGACCTGCGGGCCAAAGAAAAAGGACCGGCAAGGAGACCCCGGCCGGTCCTTCCGGTGAGCTCGGGAGACGCTCAGGCGACGGCGCGCCGCCGGAGGAGGATGAGGGCGAACACCCCGAGCAGCAGGCCGAGGCCGAGGAGGCCGGCCTCCGAGAGGGTCGGGACCTGCGCGATCGGCAGGGCGGCCTGGAAGTTCACGATCTCCGTCCGCTCGGCGTTGGTCAGACACTGCAGGGCGTTGGCCGGCAGGCCGGAGATCTCGGCCGACTTGGCGTTGGCGGCGGCCTTCGTCGGCTGGCCGGTGACGAAGTTGGCGATGATCTTCGTCTGGCCGGGATTGAGCGTAAAGGTATACCCCCAGTACGGATTGCGGTCGCCATCCACGAAGTGGATCCCGACCAGCGGCGTGGCGGCGCCGGGGCCCTGGAGGATGTGCCCCAGGCGCGGCTCGGTCGAGGTGGTGCCGGAGTAGTTCTGGAAGCTGGTGATCCAGTCGTCGGTGACGTCGGCCACGTTGTCGCCGTTCGAGCTCGAGACGATCTTCGTGTTGCTGCCCGAGCCCAGGTCGTTCGAGGTGATCATCGTCACCGTCTGCGGCGAGCTGCCGGTGTTGGTGAAGTAGTTGAGCCAGCGGCCGAACTGGTCGTTGTCGGGGACGAACACCTTGCGCTGGACGTTGATGCTGCCGATCGTCTGGACGGGGAAGACGACCTGGCGGTTGACCCCCGAGGTGGCGCCGAGGCACTCGGTCGTGGCCGGGCCGTTCTCGTTGTATAAGGCGATGTTGGGGTTGTCCGTGCTGCACTGGGCAAAGCTGTTGTCCAGGCTGAGGCAGATCGCGTTGTAGCCGTTGAAGGCGTTGTTGAGGGTGGAGGAGGTGGTGCCGCCGCCCATCGTCGTGGCGTTGACCGCATGGGTGAAGCTCGCCTCCGACATGGCCGCCGACGCCGAGCTCGAGGTCGAGAAGGTGAGGTTCGTGTTGATGAAGTATTTGAGGCCCTGGGCGTCGATCAGACTCTGGGAGCCGGTGGCCTTCCCCGGCACGTTCTGGCGGCGGGAGTGGCCCGGCTTGCCCTTGCCGTTCGAGAGCGCAGCTCTCGGGTGGAGCTGGCGCCGCTCGATGATCGACACGTCGGCGGCGAGGATCGAAGCCATGCAGGCGGAGAGCAGCATGAGGGCGAGGACTCGGCGCATAGGATCGGGATCTCCTCCGGGAGACGGCCGTCCCCCTTGGCACGGCCGCGAGTCAACATCAGACTGTGTTGGGAGGTGATCGTACCACAAAAAGGCGTCTCTAAAGTTAGAGGGATGCTCCATGGTCCCGCAGTATCAGCGGCAAGGGGCGGCATGGGCTGGCATGGGCCGGCGTAGAATGCGCCGGCGGATCCCCTCCCTGGATGAAACTCCCTCGATGAAGCGCGCCGTCTCGCATCACCCTCCGGTCCACGTCCGCCGGCGTCTCACCGGGCTGATCGGCGGCGCCCTGGCGCTGTGTCTGGCGCTGTGCCTCGAAGCCTGCAGCCGCCGGCCGCCGGCCAACGTCCTCCTCGTCACCCTCGACACCACCCGCGCGGACCACCTCGGCTGCTACGGCTTCCCGCTGGCGCGGACCCCGGCGATCGACCGCCTGGCGGCGGAGGGGGTGCGCTGCGCCGACGCAGTGTCCGCGGCCCCGATCACCCTGCCCTCGCACTCGACCATCCTGACCGGCCTCTACCCGCCGGCCCACGGCGTGCGCGACAACGGCACCTACGCGCTCGGCGACGATGCCGTCACCCTCGCCGAGCGCCTGAAGCGCGCCGGCTACCGCACCCAGGCGATCGTCTCGGCGCTGGTGCTCAACCGGCGCTACAACCTGAGCCAGGGCTTCGACGGCTACGATGACGACCTGTGGTCGGAGAAACAGCAGAAGCTCTTCCTCATCCGCTCGCGCCCCGGACCGAAGACCGCGGCGCGGGCGGTCCGCTGGCTCGAGGGATGGTCCGAGGAGCGCCCGCACCACCCGTTCTTCCTCTGGATGCACCTCTTCGACGCCCACCAGCCCTACAGCGTGCCGGCCGCCGAGCGGGTGGCCTTCCCGAGCGCCTACGACGCCGAGATCGCGGTCCTCGACCGCGCCGTGGGCGAGGTGCTCGACGAGCTGCGCCACCAGGGTCGGCTCGACGACACCCTCGTCGTCGTCACCGCGGACCACGGCGAGAGCCTCGGCGAGCACGGCGAGAAGACTCATGCCCTGTTCATCTACGACGCCACCGTCCGCGTGCCGCTCCTCCTCCGCTTTCCACGCCGGCTCCCGGCGGGCGCGGTCTACTCGGGGCCGGTGCGCACCGTCGACATCGTGCCCACGGTGCTCGCCGCGCTCGGCCTGCCGGGCGGCGGCTCGACCCAGGGGCGCAACCTCCTGCCGGCCTTCCGCGGCGAGGAGCCGCCGCCCGACCTGCCGCAATACTCGGAGTCGCTCCTCTCGCAGGTGGGCTTCGGCATGTCGCCCCTCTTCGGCCTCCGCCGCGGCGGCTACAAGTGGATCCGCGCCCCCAGGCCCGAGATCTACGACCTCCGCCGCGACCCGCACGAGGTCGCCAACCTCTACCCCGCGGAAGCCCGCCGCGGCGCCGCGCTCGATCGCGAGCTGGCGGCGATCCTGGAGGACAGCCGCCGCAGGGCCCTCTCGCCGCAGAAGGCCGCCATGGACGGCGAGACGGCGCGCAGCCTCCAGGCCCTGGGCTACCTCGCCCCCGCCGCCGAGCGCCAGGTGATGGCGGCGGCGCCGGGGCTCGATCCCAAGGACGGCCTGCCGCTCTTCGAGCAGCTCGAGGCCGCCCGCCACCTGGCGCAGCAGAAGCGCTGGGCCGAGGCCGAGCGCGCGCTCCGCGGCGTGGTGGCGAAGCTGCCCCGCAACGTCTCGGCGATCGGCATCCTCGCCGTCGCCCTGCTGCGCCAGGGCGACCTCGCGGGCGCCCGCGAGCAGTACCTGCGGATGCTCGCGCTCGATCCCAAGGATTCGCGCGTCTACGTCATGCTCGGCGCCATCAGCCTGCTCGAAGGGGATCTGGACGGCGCCGAGCGCGACTATCGCCAGGCGCTCGCCATCACCCCCGGCTTCGTCGAGGCGATGGGGAACCTGGGGTTGATCGCGGCGCTGCACGGCGACGACGCGGAGGCCGAGCGCTGGTACCGGCGGGCGATGGCGGTCGATCCCACCTTCCCGGTCTCCTACCGCCGCCTCGCCGACCTCTACTACGAGCGCGGCGACTTCGCCCAGGCGCTCGGCCTCTACGAGAAGGCCCTCGCCGAGCAGCCGGGCGACTTCGCCGCCGCCATCCAGGCCGGCAACTGCGCGCGGCGGACGGGCGAGACGAAGCGGGCGGCCGATCACTTCGCGCGCGCCGCGCGCATCCGCCCGGACTCCTGGGTGCCGGTCTACAACCTCGCCTGCCTGCAGGCGGCGACGGGCGATCCGCCGGCAGCGCTCGCCCTCCTCGCGACGATGAAAGGGTTCCGCCGCCCGGCGCTCGTCGAGAACGATCGCGACCTCGCGGCGGTGCGCAAGCTGGCGGGCTACCCCGAGGTGCTGCGCCGGCTCAAGGCCGCGCGGCGCGAGGACCGGCGCGCCGAGCGGCTGGCGCGGCGGGAAGCGCCGCCGGCGGCGGACGACGAGACGGGGGACATGGACGAGGACGCGGGCGGGGACGGCGGTCCGCCGGGGCGCCCATGAGCCTCCGCCGCCGGGGTCAGAGGCGGGCCGCGGCCGCCTTGCGCTGGAGCTGCAGGACCTTGGCGTCGGGATCGACCACCAGGCGCTGCGGCTCGAAGGGGCAGAGGATGCGCACCTCTCGCGCTTCGCCCGCGCCGAGGACGACGGTGGCGCGCGCGTCCCGGTAGCCGGGGACCGGCCGGCCGGCGTCGTCGAAGCGCTCGGCCTGGCTCGCCGCCGCCACCTCGAGCGGCATGCGCCCGCTGCCGGCGTTCTCCACCCGGGCGGTCACCTCCCAGCGCGTTCCGGACAACCAGCGGAACGACCAGCGGGGCAACCGGCGCTTGTGCGCCGCGGCGACGTGGTACTCCGGCATCACCCGTTCGAAGAGCCACTGCCTGGCGACCTCGTCGAAGCCCGCGGGGTCGGCGGCGTAGGGGCGCATGGCCGCCACGAAGTGCTGCAGCACCGGATGCCCCGGCGCGCCGGGACTCTCGCGATGGTACTCGGCGATGAAGTGGCGGGCGCCGGCGAAGAAGGCCTCGCGGCCCATCTGCTCGAGGAGCATCCAGAGCGCCCAGCCCCCCTTGTCGTAGATCACCGTCTCGTCCCCGGCGCGCCCGCCGGTGGTCTCGGCGAGCGGCCTCTCGTCGCTCGGCTGGCGCTGCTCGCCGTAGAAGGCCTCGCGCTGGGTGGCGAAGGCGATGCGCGCCGCCGGCCCGCGCATCTGGTCGAGGAGGAGGAGGGTCGAGAAGTTGGCCGCCCCCTCGGTGAGGATCCTGCCGCCCGGCCCCTCGCCCGCCGCCAGGACGTGCCCCCACCACTGGTGCGCGGCCTCGTGGGCGGTGACCGTGAAGGCGAGGTCGGGGAGCGAGCCGGGGACGGCGAGGAAGCCCACCGACTCGGAGAAGAAGATGTTGGTGGCGTTGCCCTGCCCGTAGTCCGCGATCGCCGGGAACTCGTTGAGGCGCAGCTCGCGCCAGGGGTAGGGGCCGAACCACTCGGCGTACCAGCGCCGCGCGCCGTCGAGCGCGCCGAGGATGCTCGCCACGTTGTAGGGGTGCCCGGGGTAGTAGTAGACGGCGGTGCCGCGGCCGCGCCGCACCGCCCAGCGCCCCGCCGCCACGTTGATCACGCGCAGCGGGTAGTCGCTCTCCCAGAGCCAGGCCCGCCGGCCGCCGAGGCGCGTCTCGCGGGTCAGCGCGCCGGTCGAGTTGACGGTGTACTCGGCGGGGGCGGTGATGCGCACGCGGCTGGTGAAGGCGGAGCGGTCGAGCTCGGCGTCGAGGTCGGACTTCCAGAAGTCGGGCGGGTAGCGGCGCGGCTCGGAGCGGTTGTGCTCGTCGACGCCGATGTCCGGCCGGAAGCCGAGGACGGGCAGGAAGTCGGGGTTGCGCCCGTTGACGATGACGCCGGCGGGGAGGATGAACTGGCCGAGGGTCAGCTCGCCGCCGTTCTTCGAGATGCCGGGGAGGAGGGTGCCGCGGTAGCGGAAGCCGAGCCGGTGGACGGCGCCGGGCGGCATCGCCAGGGGGAAGACGAAGAGGCCGGTGCGCTCCTCCCGCTCCTGCGGGCGGTAGGGCCGGCCGTCGAGCGTCCAGGCGAGGTCCCGCCAGGCGATGCCGCCGGTCACCGCGAACCAGGGGATGGACGCCGGCTTGGGGTTCGCGAGGTCGTAGGAGCCGCTCACCCGGAAGCCGCGCGCGGCCGGCTCGAGGTCGAGGTCGAGGTCGACGTGGGTGACGTAGGGCTGCGGCGCGCCCAGCCAGGTCGCCAGGTTCTGCCGCCAGTACGCCTGGTGCCGGCGGAACGCCGCGCCCCCCTGGAACCCCTGCTCGACGGCGAGGAAGAGCGCCAGGCCGAGGGCGAGGGGCGGCGCGGCGAGGGCGGCGAGCCGCAGGGCGAGGCGCCGCCGCGCGCCCGGCCGGCGGCCCCCGCCGGCGAGGCGGTCGGCCTCGCGGCGGCGGAAGGCGGTGGCGGCGAGGAAGGCGAGGAGGGGCAGGAGGGCGAGCGCCGCCAGCCGGTTGAGGAGGAGCGCCCGGCGGTCGATCTCGAAGGTCCCCAGGTCGCTCCAGCGCACGGCGTCGATGAGCGGCCAGTTCCCCACCCAGCTCATGTGGCCGCTCAGGTAGGCGCCGGCGGTGGCG
>DATBQN010000213.1:0-4118 GCA_036560825.1 Thermoanaerobaculia bacterium | reverse complement strand
GGGCGAGGCTCGCCGCTGCCGTCCGACCGAGCGTCGCGGCGATCTCGGGCTCGCCGCGATCGAGGTGGACCTCGGCGGTGTACACCGAGAGGCGGGCGCGGAGATCCGTCTCGAGCTCGTCGAAGCGGTCGGCGACCTTCCCCGCGATCCGCTCGTAGGCCGCCGCCCGGCGCGCCGCGAGCCGCTCGAGCAGCCAGCGCAGCCCGGGGCGCTGGTAGGGCGCGAGGGCCGGCCGCTGGGCGCGCAGCCAGCCGATCTGCACCTCGGTGTCGCGGCCGCTGCCGGTCGAGTCGGCGAGGCGTCTCAAACGCCTCTCGAGCTTCCGGGGGACGCTGCCGGCCAGCGCGCCGCGATAGGCGCGGATGGCGCTCCGCAGCCGCCGCAGCCCCACCCGGAAGTCGTGGAGCGCCTCCTCGTCGTCATCGCCGTCATCACCGTGGGCGTCGCGCAGCCGGGGACGGGCCGCGGCCGCCTGGTCGAGGAAGGCGAGCGCCAGCCGGCGCGCTCCCTCCTCCGGCGACCGCCCGAGGATCGGCTCGGCCGGCGGGCGCGGCTCGCGATCCGGCTCGTGATCGGGCTCGGTGGGAGCCTCAGGATCGGTTTGCGGATCGTCCGGGAGGTCGATCTCGGCCATCGCTCACTCCGCGAGGTCGCGGAGCTGGGCCGGGGTGAGCGCCCAGAGGAGGGTCGCGGTGCCGGCGCCGATCTCGCCCGGGAACTCGATCAGGCAGGCGCCCCCCTTGCGGAAGGAGAAGATCCGCCGCTCGCTGCCGGTGAGCAGCCAGGAGAGGATCAGGCTGAGGCTCGGCTCGTGCCCGACCACCGCGATGAGCTCGCTCTTCTGCTTGCGCAGCCAGCGCAGGAAGTCCATCGGCGCGGCGTCCGGCGACAGCTCCTCGATCTCCACCTCGTCGAGCCCGCCGTAGACCGAGTCGAGGATGGCGCCGGTCTGCGCGGCGCGGGTGAGCGGGCTGGTCGCCAGGAGGTCGACCTCCGGCGCCAGCTTGCGCAGCCCGCGCGCCGCCTGCTTCATGCGCTTGCGGCCCTCGTCGGTCAGCGGGCGCAGATGGTCGTCCTTGCCGGTGCGGGCGAAGTCCTCGCGCTCGACGGCGATGGCGTGACGGATGACGAGGAGCTGCATCGCCCTATAGAGATATCCCGTTCTCGCTCCCATTGCAAAGAGCGGGGATCAATTGCGCAGCCGCAGGAAGACCAGGAGCGAGACCGGATCCCGGCCGTAGGCGGGCTCCAGGGCGGCGGGGACGAGGGCGAAGTCCGCCATCCCGCCGAGCCCCAGGCGCAGGGCGCCGGGGCCGCCGGTCACCAGGTCGTAGACGTAGCCGACGCCGAGCTTCCCCACCGGGAAGATGCGTCCGGCGAGCCGGTTCGCCGGCTCGTCGGCGAAGAGCTCGTCCTCCTCCACCCGCTCGGCGCGCGCGAAGACCGTTTGGCGCTCGTTGGGCGAGACCGCCGTCTCGACGAGCAGCGCGTCGAGGGTGTGGCCCGAGCTCTTGGCGTTCCTCCCCCAAGCGAAGGTGGTCTGGAAGTTGCCGCCGCCCGCCAGCCGCTGGTTGTAGACCGCCGAGGCGGTGGTGCGCGTGGTGTCGACCTCCGGCTCGAGCTGCTCCGGCGACATCAGGCGGCCGGAGCTCGCCTGGAGCGACCAGTCCGGCGTCGGCTGCCAGGAGACGCGCGCGGCATAGGAGTCGAGGCGGTGGAGCTCGATGTCGGTCCGGTGCTGGTCGGGCTCGCGGCCGTTGAAGAGCGAGCCCTCCACCTTGACGCCGCCGCGGATCCAGCCGAAGGTCGCCACGCCGTAGCTGATGTGGGTGGAGTCGAGCCAGTGATGGGAGATGGGGGTCTCCGGGTCGTCCATCCCCGAGAGGCGGTGCATGTAGGCCGGCGGACCGAGCGCCGGCTCGCCGGGGAGACCGAGGTAGACGAAGGCCGAGCTGCCGTCGCCGAGCGGGTGGCTGTAGGTGCCGGCGAACTCCATGAAGAGGTCGTGCGGGTGCTGCCGGTCGACCAGCGGATGGACCCCGTCCGCCGTCTCGCCGGTCTGCAGGAGGAGGGGGTAGCCGCGCGCGCCCACCGTCCAGGGCTCGGCGGAGACCATCGCCCGGAAGCCCAGCCGCCCCGACCCCGCGGCGCGGGTCCCCATGAGCATCGCCATGTTGGCGCTGAAGCCGCGCTCGGCGCCGCGCCGCCCGGCCTGGTGGTCGAGGACGAGGGTCAGCATGCCGTGGGCCATCATCCGCCAGGGGCCGGCGCTGAAGTGGAAGCCGTGGTGCGGCGCCGACTCCGGCTGCCACGAGGTCCCCGACGCCTCGCGGGTCATCGAGTAGGGCCCGAGGAAGGCGGGCATCGCGTGCTCGCCGTGCATGCCGGCCATCCCCTCCATGCTCTCCATACCCTTCATGGCCCCGTCCTGCGTCGCGGGCTTCGCGGGCTCGCCGTGCCCGCCGTGCGCGGACACCGCCGGCGGGCTCGCCGCGGCGGATTGAGCAACGAGCGGCATGGCGGCCGGCAGGGGCAGCAGGGCGGCCAGGGCGAGAGAAGCGATCGTCGTCGGCACCTCGAGGCGCAGAATCATGGCGAGTCCTCCATCCGGGAGCGCCTTCGGCGGGCGCTCCGCTGTCGAAAGCTCCTCCGCCGGCGGCGGGCGCCCGCGGAGACGGCGGCGGCGGGAGACCGCGTCAGAGGGGGATGTGGTCGATGGCGGGGGCGAAGAGCGGCGCCGGGTCGGGAACCGGCATCGGCACGAGGGACGCCGCCGGCCCGAGAACCACAGGGGCCGGCCGGTCGGTGAGGACCGCCGCGAGAGCGCAGGAGCGCTCGCAGTGGAGCCGCCCGGCGGGCGTCGCGCCGTGGCCGCAGCAGCCGCCGCCCGCGGGAGCCGAGAGCCCCGCCGCCAGGGCCGGCCCGGAAGGCCTGCTGCCGCGGTGGCAGCCGCCGGCCATGCCCGGCATGGCCGGCGCATCCTGCGAAGCCTGCATCGCCGGCGCCGAAGGCCGCGGCGGCAGGCCCGCCCGGCACGGCTGCGGGCCGGCGGCGAGGCTGGCGCCGAGGGCGAGGAGGAGGGCGAGGGCGGCGAGCCTGGACCGCGGCGAGCTCATGGGTCGGCCGGCGCGCCGAAGTCCCGCGCCGGCCGGGAAAGCGTACCACGCGCCGGGCCGGCGCCCGTCTCAGCTCGACCGCATGTCTCGGCGGCCCGAGCTCGCCCAGCCGGCGACGCCGAGGGCGATCCCCACGCCGATGAGCAAGAGCCCGACCAGCGAGCGGCCGTGGTCGGCCGCCGCGCTGCTCGCCGCCGCGGCGAGCAGCCGGCTGGGGCCGGCGTCGTGCGGGATGATGAAGAGACCGACCGCCGTCGACAGGAAGCCCAGCGCGGCGACCTGCATGGCGGGCGGCGTGCGCTGCGGCCTCCCCAGCTGGCGCCCGATCGTGCTCCGCGTGTAGCCATAGGAGAGGTAGATCGAGAGGCCGAGGATCAGCCAGCCGATGAAGCGCCACCAGGAGGCCGGCGGCAGGTAGACCATGAGGAAGAGGCAGGAGGCGGCCCCCAGGCTGGGCAGCAGCCAGTCGCCGAGCGGCACCCGGAAGGGGCGGTGGCGGCCGGGGTCCTTGCGGCGCAGGATGATGATGCCGACGCAGACCAGCACGAAGGCGAAGAGGGTGCCGATGTTGGTGAGGTCGACCATCTCGTCGATCGACGCGAAGGCGGCGACGCCGCCGACCAGGACGCCGGTGAGGATGGTCGTCACGTGCGGCGTCTTGAAGCGCGGGTGGACGCGCGCGAAGGCGGGGGGGAGGAGGCCGTCGCGCGCGATCGAGAAGAAGATGCGCGGCTGGCCGAGCTGGAAGACGAGGAGGACCGCGGTGTGGGCGATGACCGAGCCCAGGGCGACGACCACCGCCGCCCAGCGCGCGTGGGGCGCCACGTAGTGGAGGGCCATGGTGAGCGGCTCGGCCTGCTCGGTCGCCAGGCGCTGTTTCAGCTCGAGGTAGGGCATCATGCCGGTGAAGACCGCCGCGATCACCATGTAGAAGACGGTGCAGATGACGAGCGAGGCGATGATGCCGATCGGCAGGTCGCGCTTCGGGTTCCGCGTCTCCTC
>DATBQN010000212.1:0-5264 GCA_036560825.1 Thermoanaerobaculia bacterium | reverse complement strand
CGCTCCTCGCCGCGCGCCCGGTAGATCTCGTTCAGGCCCTCCCGCGAGCCCAGGCGGGCGGGAACGCCGGCCGCGAAGCGCCGCAGCATCTCCGCCGTCGGCTCGTAGGGGGCGTGCGGATCGATGGTGTGGACGTAGAGGAAGAAGGGCGATCGCCCGCGATGGGCGCGGTGGGCGTCCACCCAGCCGAGCACCCTCCGGTTGACGGCGTCGGAGCGCGCGTTGCCGCCGATGAGTTCGAAGTCGTCGAACCCCTGGGCGAGGCCGGTGCCGGCGCTCACCTGCGGGTTGGTGCTGAAGGCGGCGGTGCGATAGCCCGCGGCGCGGAGCATCTCGGGCAGCGTCGTCGCCGCGTCCGGCAGCCGGTCGTCGAGCGTGGTGACGCCGTGGGCGAGCGGCCCGAAGCCGGTCAGCACCGAGGTCACCGAGGGCCGGGTCCAGCTCGACTGCGCGATCGCCCGCTCGAAGAGGGTGGCGCCGCGGGCGAAGGCGTCGACGGCCGGCGACGTCGGCCTGGCCGAGCCGTAGCAGCCGAGGCGGTCGGCGCGGAGCGTGTCGACGAGATAGACGACGACGTTCGGCGGCGGGGACGCCGTGCGTGGACGAGCCGCGGCGCGCGGAGCCGGGAGCGCGGAGCTCGCCGCCCGAACGGTCGGAGCCGCCAACCGGAGCCCGCCGCCGGGCATGCTCGCGGCCGCGGCGGCATCGACGGCGCGCAGGGTGAGGCGGAGCAGGCGCGGCCCGCTCCCCGGCAGCCTCAGGGCGTGCGCCGACGAGCCCGCCTCCAGCGCGCGCGCCGCGGTCCGCCCGCCCTCGACCTCGGCCGTCACCACCAGCCGCCCGCCGCCGCTCGATCCGCCGGCATCGCCGATGGGCTCGATGCGCTCGAGCGCGAGCTCGCCTCCGCCGGCGAGGTCGAGGTAGTAGGCGGCCTCGCTGCCGAACGGCAGGACGAGGGCGCCCTTTTCGGCGCGCGGCTCCTCGGGTGTGGCGGCGGGGAGGAAGCGCAGCGCGTCCCACTGGACGGCGAGCCGCCGGTGGCCGTTCTGGCGGCTCGGCTCGGAGACGCTCCGGTAGCGGAAGGCCAGGTGGTTCGTTCCGGCGCGCAGGGCCGACCGCGGCAGGTCGACCGCGTAGCCGCGCATCCCCGGTGCCAGCTCGAGGCTTCCCAGCCGGCGGCCGTTGAGCTCCGCCGAGACGGCCTGAGGAGGGCCGCCGGGCAGCGGCGCGCAGCGGAGCTCGGCCCGCAGCTCGCGTGGAGCGGCGAGGTAGAACTCGACGACGGAGACCTCGCCCCTGCTCCACACGAAGCTCGTGCCGTCCTTGTCGCGCTGGTTGCTGTACCAGCCCGGCCCGAGGTGCTCCTTGCCCTCCGGCGAGCCGAAGTCGATCGTCCCCACCTCGCGGCGCGCCTCGGCCAGCGGGAAGAGGGCGACGAGGTCGTAGACCCGCGCCGGCGCCCGCCTGGCGGGCGAGCAGGCGAGCAGGGAGAGGACGGCGGCGGAGGCGAACCGCCGGAGGGCCGGCATGCGCGGGAAGGTAGCACAGCGCTCCGGCCCGACCCGCCACGACGAGCGGCGATGAGCCGGCATGGATCGTGAACGTTGCACAGGCTCTGAGCAAGGAGGAGTCATGAGCACCGAACCCAGCGCAGTCGCCACAGCCAGCGCCGCCGGCACTTGGACGATCGACCCGGTCCATTCGCACGTCGAGTTCTCGGTCCGCCACCTGATGATCTCGACCGTCAAGGGCCGCTTCGCCGGCGTCCAGGGCACCGCCGTCCTCGACGAGGCCCAGCCCGGCAACAGCAAGGTCGAGGTGACGATCGACGTCCGCAGCATCGACACCCACGAGCCGGACCGGGACACGCACCTCCGCTCGGCGGACTTCTTCGAGATCGAGAAGTTCCCCGCCATGACCTACCGCAGCACGCGCGTCGAGAAGGCGGGCGACGATCGCTACAGGGTGACCGGCGACCTCACCATCCGCGATCAGACGCGGCCGGTCGCGCTCGACGTCACCCTCGAAGGGAAGGGCAAGGACCCCTGGGGCGGCGACCGCATGGGGTTCAGCGCCACCGCCAGGATCAAGCGCAGCGACTTCGGCCTGAAGTGGAACCAGCTGCTCGAGGCTGGCGGCGTCGCGGTCGGCGACGAGGTGAAGATTGCCATCGACGTCGAGCTCGTCAAGCAGGGTTAGAGGGCGACTCGCCCAGGATCTCCCGCAACACCGCGGCGTAGGTGGCCGCCTGCCGCCGCCAGCTCCAGGGCTCGACGGCGGCGCGGGCGGCCCGCCCGAGACGATCCCGGAGGGCGGGGTCGTCGCGCAGCAGCGCGAGCTTCTCGGCGATGTCGGCGACGGCCCGCTCGACGAAGAAGCCGTTCTCGCCGTCGCGGATGAATTCCGGCATGCTGCCGACGCGCGTCGTCACCACCGGCAGGCCGCAGGCGGCCGCCTCGAGACAGGGGTTGGGCGTCCCCTCGCTGCGGCTGGCGCAGACGTAGACGTCGAGCGAGCGGTAGAACTCGACCATCTCCTCCTGGCCGCGCCATCTCTCCTCGCGGACCGCCAGGCGCAGCTCGGCGCCCCCTGCCGCCGCGACGGCTGGAGCGATGAGATCGTGCACCCCCCGCTGCTCCGGCCCCTGGTTGGTGAGGCTCCCCGCCCAGCCGACCTGCAAGGGGCGCCGCCCTCGCTCCGGATACTCCGGAGGCTCCGCGGCGGCGGCCGGCCGGAAGAGCTCCGCATCGACCCCGTTGGGCGTGTAGTGGACGGGCGGGCCGAGCCGCGGCCCGAATTCTTCGAGCAGGAGCCGATTGTTCGCGAACACCGCCCGCGCGAGCTCCGCGAGCGTGGCGAGCCCCGGCTCCCGCCAGGCGCCGTCGAGCTCGTAATGGCTGCAGATGCCGATCGCCAGGCGGTCGCGGCGTCGCCTCAGCACCTCCCGGAGGGGACCCAGGCGCTCGACCTGGAGCCAGTAGTAGAGGAGCACGCAGTCGGCGCCTTCGAGGTCCTCGGCGGAGACCTCGGCCTGGTAGCGCTTGACGATCTCGTACTCCCCGCCGAGCCACCTCGCCAGCGCGTCCGTCTTGCGGTCGTGCGCCCAGTGCGGGCGGTCGACGACGCAGAGGACGACCGGGCGCCGCGCCGAGCTCAAGGGTCTCCCCAGAGCAGGCAGTGGGTGGTGCGCGGCGACGACAGGTCGAGGTCATCGTCGTCGCCGGCGGTCCGCAGCTTGGCCTGCGACGGCAGCCGCACGGCATCGGCGGCGAGCGCGGCTCTCCAGCCGTGCCAGCCGTCGCGAAGCTCCTCCGGATCGTAGGTCTTGCCCACGTACTTGCGGATCGCGTGCTCCCGGCTGAGGAAGAGATAGTGGCGCAGCCGGAAGCGCCGGGGCGAGATGCGCCGGCCGGCGAAGCTCACCACGTGGCCGCCCGAGCCGGCGAGATCGACGCGCTGGGGCTGCCGCTTCCAGGCGCGCACGAGGTGCGGATCGGCGGGGGCGAACGGGTAGTACCAGCGCATGGTGCGGCGGAAGTCCGGGTGGTCGTGGTCGGGCGCCTCGCGCGTCGGCACGAAGGTGAGCTCCGCGAACTCGACGGCGTTGTAGCCGCTCGCGTCGGCCTCGGCGAGGGCCTCGGCGAGGGTCTGATCAGGGCGCGGCGGCAGCGGCACCTCGTCGGCGTCGAGATGCAGGAACCAGTCGGCCGCGAGCTCGGCCGCGAGGTCCTCTTTGCGGCGCAGGATGCGGCGCCAGCGGTAGGTGCCGTCGCGGGGGATCGGCTCGATGGCGCGCAGGCCGGCGCCGAGATAGCGCGAGGCGATGGCGACGGTGCCGTCGGTCGACCCGTTGTCGCAGAGGTAGGCCTCGACGCCGTGGGCGAAGAGGTGCTCCAGGCAGCCGCCGATGAAGCGCTCCTCGTTGTAGGTGGCGAGGATCGCGAGGGCCTGCATCGCGTGGAGCATAATCGCATCCCGAATGCAGGCGCGAGCCGATCCTCCGGGAGGCTGGACGGGCGACGAGCCAGCCGGCGAGCGCCGGCGCTTCGCCGGGCTCGTCACCGCGGCCTTCCTGCTCCTCACCGTGCCGCGCCTCCTGCTCCACGAGCTGTGGCGGGACGAGGCGTGGCTCTGGCTGGTGGTCACCGGGAGCCGCTCCCTCCACGAGCTGTTCGCGCCGCTGTCGAGGAGCGGCGAGGGCTATCTCTTCCCCCTGCTCTGCTACCTGGCGCGGCAGGTGTCGACCTCGCCGCGGGCGCTGCAGCTCGTGCACCTCGTCCTGGCCGGCGCCGCGGCCTTCGTCTTCGCCCGCTGGGCGCCGCTCGAGCGCCGCGAGCGCGCGCTCTTCGTGCTCGGCTACTTCCCGTTCTACGAGTACGCGGTGATCAGCCGCCACTACGCCGCCGGAGCTCTCCTCGTGTGGCTCGCCTGCCGCGCGGCGCGCAGCGCCCGGCCGGCGCTCGCCCTCGGGGCGGCGCTCGGCCTGCTCTGCCAGACCTCCGTCTACGGCTACATCCTGGCCATCGCCCTCGCCGCGGGATGGCTGCTCGACCGCCGGCTCCGCCGCGGTGAGGTGGCGCCGCTCGCGCGAGGCGACGCCGCGGCCGGCCTCGCCCTGGCGCTCGCCGGCGCCGTCGCGGGGCTCCTTCAGCTCATCCCGCGGTCCGGCACCAGCTTCGCGCCCTGGTGGCGCTTCGGCTGGGACGCGGCGCAGGCCGGCAAGGTGCTGAGGATGCCCTGGAACGCCTTCGTGCCCCTGCCTCGCCCCGAGATCCACTTCTGGAACACCAACCTGCTCGACGCCTGGCCCGGCCTGCAGATCGTGCTGGGAGTCCTCACCCTGGCGCTGGCGGCCGCCCTCCTCTGGCGCCGCAAGGTGGCCCTGGCGACCTTCGGCCTCGGCGCCGCCGGCCTCCTCGCCTTCGGCTACGTCAAGCTCGCCGGCGAGCTGCGTCACCAGGGCCATTTCTGGCTCCTCTTCGCCGCGGGTGTTTGGATGGCAGGCGGGCCGGCGGGCGGTCCGGCCTCCGAGGACGGCCGCCGGTCCTGGCGCGCGCGGGTTTTCCTCCTCCTCTTGCTCGTCCAAGTCGGCGCCGGGGCCTACGCGAGCTGGATGGATCTCCGCCATCCCTTCTCGAACGGCGCCGCGACCGCCGAGCTGATCCGCCGCGAAGGGTTGGACCGCTACCCGCTGCTGGGGTATCGCGAGCCGCCGGCGGCCACGGTCGCGCTCGCCCTCGGCCGGCCGCTCTACTTCCCGTCGC
>DATBQN010000211.1:0-7801 GCA_036560825.1 Thermoanaerobaculia bacterium | reverse complement strand
CCTGCCGCTCTCCATCGGCCTGACCGTCTGGGAGAGCTACCGGGCGCGCTGGCGGAGCGCGCTCGCCCGGCTCGCCGCGGCTACGGCAAGCTAGGCGGGAGGTGTGAGGTTGGAGAACGGACGGCGGATCGTCAGCCAGAGGACGCCTACGGGCAGTTACCGAAACGAGGCGTGGGGAAATTGCCGATGCAGGCGGCGGCGCGCACTGTCCGCAAAGACCTCCGAGAGGCGGGGGGCGCGGGGGGCGCAGGATGATCCCTTACCAGAGCCAGGAACAGCGACACGATCGAGCCGCTGGCGGGGGCGAGCGTGGCGGCGCGTGGCGCCGCGAGGGCAGGGCGGCTCGCAGCGAGGAGGACGACCAGCAGAACGCCTGCGCTGAGGGATTTTCTCATCTCGATGTACCTCCCGGATGCTGTGCGCACGTGGGGTCGTGCGAACGCTCCTCTTCTAGAGAGGTGCCGGTAGAAGCTGGCGGCGCGACGGGTGGGCGGGGACGGATGGCTCCCCGTCATCAACTGGAGCCCCGGCCGTGAGGCCGGGGCTCGAGAACGAAATCTGCCGAACGCCTAGAAGCGCAGGCCGACCGAGAAGCGGAAGGTCCGCGGCTGCTGGAAGGCGATCGTGTTGACGGCCTTGCCGAAGTTCGGGCCCTTCTGGAAGTTCACTCCCTCGACCGGCTTGGTGGTCAAGGGGTTGAAGGGCAGGCAGGTGCCCGGACCGCCGCCGGCGCCGGCGTGGGCGCAGGTGCCGCCGTTGTCGGCGGTGAACACCGTGGTGTTGAAGTAGCGCGAGTCCGTGGTGTCGATCTTGTGGCCGTTGAAGACGTTGATGATCTGGGGGCTCAAGAAGAAGTCGATCTTCGAGAACTTGATCTGGTAGTTGAGCGCCAGGTCGGTGCGGAAGACGTTGTCGGTGCGGAACGCCCCGCGCCCGGAGAAGAAGTAGTTGATGTTGCCCGACGTCGGCGGGTTGTTGTAGCCGGGGTTGTGGATGATCGACGAGCCCAGCGCGATGGTCTGCACTGCCTGATAGGGGAGGCCCGAGAAGTAGCTCTGCAGCAGGCTGACGCTGAGCGAGTGGCGGTCGGTCGAGATCGGCGTGTAGATCCCGTACAGGTTCACCTTGTGCCGCTGGTCGATCGCGAGGTCGCCGTTGGGGATGTTCCAGCTCGCCTGGCGATACTCCGGCCAGCGCGTGAAGTCCGAGGGGATCGGGCCGGAGCCGAAGTTCTCGCCGTCGAAGTTGCCGTAGGAGTGGGAGATCGTCCAGCCGCCGCCGACGTCGAAGCGGGTGAAGCGGTAGCGGGCCTGGATGTCGACGCCGTCATACTTGCGCTCGAGGTTCTTGTTGTCGTTGACCACCAGGGTGAGGTCGGCGTGCCCGGTGGGCGTCGTCACCTGGCCGGTGCCGAGGTCGGTCCGCTGGGCGTAGAAGTCGGTGAACTTGCGATGGATGAAGTCGGCCCTCACCAGGCCGCGGCTGCCCAGCCGCTTGGTCAGGCCCAGGGTGTACTCCTGGACGTTCGGCGAGTCGAGCGAGCCGCGGATGACGGTGTTCAAGCCCGGGATCGAGACGAACGTCAGGTCCTTGGTGTTGTTGGTCCCGCCGGTGCCGTTGAACCAGGCGAAGATGGCGCGCAGGGCGTCGTCCTGGGAGAGGCCGCTGATCGGCGGGCCGCTGTAGGTCCACTGGAAGGTCGCCGGCTGGCCGGCGGCGGTGCTGCTGTCGGCGATGCTGTTGGCGATCGCCGCCACGTACTTGGCGTAGGCGAGGTTGAACACCCAGTCGCCGTTGGCCTTGGGATCGAAGACGGCGGCCACGCGCGGCGACAGGGCGCTGTCCCTGGCGACGAGGTCTCCCCCGGCATTGCGGCCGTCGTTCTTGTCGTAGCGCAGCCCGAGGTTGAAGCTGAAGCGGTCGTTCAAGCGCCAGTTGTCGTTGACGAACGCCGAGTCGGTGACGAAGTCGGTCCCCTGGCTGCTCTTGGCGATGGGGTTGAACTGGATGATCGTCGAGCCCGGATTGAACACCGGCAGGATGTCGCCCGAGGAGGTGATGACGGCGGTGGTGCCGAGGATCCGGTAGTCGCTGCCCGACTGGTGGTTGTTGGCGAGCCGGATGTCCTTGAACTGGTCGAGCCCGCCGACGATCTCGTGCGTGCCGGCGCCTGAGGTCGACAGGAAGTAGGAGCCCTTGACGAGGCCGTCCTTGTTGTCCCGCTTCTCCGGTCCGCAGACGCCGCAGAACGTCGGGCTGTGGTACCGGGCGTTGGTGAGCTGGCGCGCGATCAGCAGCGTGCCGTCGATGAGGTCGGTCGACGGGGCGCCCGAGTTGATGAAGGTGAACTTGCGCTGCGCGTACTGGCCGGTGAGGTAGAAGTTCTGGCCGAGGACGCCGGAGTAGCTGGCGGTGGCGAGCTCCGCCGGGACCTCGCGGGTGTAGACGCTCTTGAGGTCGAGGATGGTCTGGAAGGAGTTCCCCGGCTGGGTCTCGTCGATCTTGATGTACGAGCCGATCAGCGAGTGCTGGGGGGTGAGCGCCGCGGTGAGCTTGCCCTCGTAGCGCTTCTGATTGTCGCCGATGGTGTAGGGGACGAGCGTCGGGGCGGCGGTGAATCCGGTGGAGCTGCGGTCGAACTGCCGGCCGGCGGCGAAGAACCAGAGCCGATCCTTCAAGGCCGGGCCGCCCAGCGTCGCCTCGTAGGTCGGGATGGTCTTGTCGGTCTGCGTCGTGGTGAGCGGCGTGAACGCCTGCCAGCTCTGGTTGCCGAGGCTGGTGCGGAAGGAGCCCGAGAAGTCGTTGCCGCCCGACTTGGTGATGACGTTGACGACGCCGCCCGAGAAGCGGCCGTACTCGGCCGAGACGCCGGCCGAGGCGGTGGTGGTCTCCTGCACGGCGTCCTCGATGAAGAGGTCGAAGGCCTGGCCGCGGATGTTCTCGTTGACGGTCACGCCGTTGATCAGGAAGAGGCTCTCGAAGCTCATCGCGCCGGAGATGCTGAAGGAGGCGAGCTGCGAGTCGCTGCCCTTGCCGGGCCCGGTGGCGTGGACGCCGGGAGCGAGGGCGACGATGTCCTCGAGCGAGCGGTTCACCGGCAGCTGGTTGACCAGCTTCTGGGTGAAGGTGGTCGCCGACTGCGGGCCTTCGGAGATGGTCTCGAGGTTGCCGGTGACGACGATCTCCTCCTTCAGACGGGTGACCGCCATCTCGGCGTCGCGCGAGGTCTCCTGGGCCGCCGCGACCGTCACCGGGAGCTTCACGGTGTCGAGCCCCGAGAGCTCGAAGGTCACCGAGTACTCGCCGGGCGGGAGGGAGGCGAAGAAGTAGTCGCCGTTGGCGGAGGTCACCGCGCTGCGCGTGCCCTGGAGGTTGGGCGAGGACGCGGTGACGGTCACCCCGGGGAGCGGCTTGCCGTCGTTGGTCACGTGGCCGCTCAGCTTGCCGGTGGGGTTCTGCGCGAGGGCGGGCCATGCCAGCAGCAGGGCGAGCCCCAGAACGAGGAACAGGCTTCTGCGTCTCATCAGGACCACTCCTTTCAAAGATAGGCCCATCGCCGCGCGCGAGGGGCGCCAAGGAACGAGAGCGCCGGACCGCGGCTGTGCCGCCGGCGACGGTTGCTTCGAGCTCGGCTCCGCCGGCATCAGGCCCGGCGGCGGTCAATGATCGCTGGCGAAATGTAAGGCAATTGTTATGCCGGCAATCAAGATCCGGCGAAAGATAGACAAGCTGCTGAAAGACAGAGGGTTAGCGGCAGGAACCCGAGGGGCATGCAGCCCGGCGATACAAATTTTTGATCCATAGCTCCAAAAGCATGGATCGGACTTCTCTCAACCGCGGCTCGTGGGCTCCGGGCGGGGGGCCGCCGGATCGCTCCAGCGCTCGCGGAGCGCCTCGCCCACCGCCTCGCGGAGGGCGGGCGGGGTGTAGACGCGGTAGCGCTCGATGCGGGAGAGGTGGCCGATGAACTGGCTCGCCTCGGCCATCGGCTCGAGCGTGCCGTCGTAGCGCCTGACGAGGACGCGGCTCTCCGCCAGGCGGTGCGAGTCCTTGGCCGAGTTCGAGACCAGGAGGTTGCCGGCCCCGAAGCGGCGCTCGAGCTCGGGGAGGAGGTCCTCGAAGCGCTCCTTGTCGGCCGGCGACAGGTGCTCGCGCGTCTCGAAGGCGACCGGGAAGTGCTCGCGCGAGACCACCGCCCGCGCGTGGAGCGAGCCCGAGGCGCGCATCGCCGACCAGATCGAGATGTCGTCCTCGGCGAGGAAGGCCTCGGGATCGGCCGCCCAGCGTATGCCGCTCGCGGCGAGCCAGGCGTTCAAGTGGAGCTCCAGCGCCTTGCCCGTGGCGTTGAAGTATACCTGCGTAAACATATAGTAGCGCGCGAGGACCAGGGCCTCGACGGCGTGCACGCCGCCCTCCTCGAGCCCGATCCCCCACTCGCCGGTCGCCGGGTCGGCGAGCGGCAGCAGGGTGTCGAGCAGCCGGTCGAGGTCGTAGCTGCCGTAGCGGACGCCGCAGAAGAGGCTGTCCCTCAGCAGGTAGTCCATCTTGTCGGCGTCGAGCTCGCCGGAGACGATCTGCGCGAGCAGGCGCTCCTGGGGGGTCTCGCCGCCGGCCAAGAGGCGCGCCACGTCGGCGCTCGCGAGCCCCTCCCCGAAGCGCGCGAAGGCGGCCTCGATCTCGGGCGTCGCGAGCAGGCGCCGGGTCATCTCCTCGTGCTCGATGCCGCCCTCGAAGAGCTCCTCGGCGGAGTGCGAGAAGGGCGCGTGGCCGAGGTCGTGGAGGAGGGCCGCGGCGCGCACCAGGCGGCGGTGCCGGGCGGCGGGGCCGCCGGCCGCGGCGGGCGGCAGCGGCGCGGGGCCGGACGCGGCGGCGCGGGCGGCGAGCGCGTCGTAGACCCGGCCGGCCAGGTGCATGGCCCCCAGGGCGTGGCTGAACCGGCTGTGCTCGGCGCCGGGGAAGACGAGGAAGGTCAGCCCGAGCTGATGGACCTGGCGCAGCCGCTGGAGGGGGCGGCTGTTGACCAGCGCCGCCTCCAGCGGGTCGGCGCGGATGAAGCCGTGGATGGGATCGCGGAAGGAGAGCACGCGGCGACCCGGCAGGGCGCGGGAGCCTAGTTCCACTCGGACTTCGCGGCGAGCGAGCGGTAGGGGCGCAGCAGCGCGACCACCTGCTTGCGGCTGCGCAGGATGGAGACCAGCGAGAGCGCCCGCTCGGGGAGCGACTCGGCGAGGAGCGAGAACTTGCGCGGCGCCGGCAGGTCGAGATCGGCGGCGATGCGATTGACGAGCTCCTCGAACGAGCCGTCCGCGGCGACCTCGGCGAGGTCGGAGGAGGAGAGCGGGAAGCGCCCGCCGAGCTCGCCGGCGAGCTCGTTGGCGAGGCCGACGAGGCCGGCCCGGACGGCGACGATCCCGGCGTCGCTCTCGTTCAGGAGGGGCTCCTCGATCGGCCGCACCAGGCCCTGGCGGTAGGGCTCCGAGCCCAGCTCGCGCTCGAGCGCGAAGCGGAACTCGCCGCGCAGGAGGACGTTGGCGCCGCCGTCGGGCAGCGCCTCGAGCTCGACCAGCCGGCCGGCGGTGCCGCCGGGGTAGATCTCGGGCTGGCTGCCGCGCCGCGCGGGACGCGCCAGCACGATGCCGATCCGCCGCGGCTCTCCCTCGTCCTGCGCGACGAGGTCGCGGAGCAGGCGGCGCGAGCGCGGCTCGAAGACGTGGAGGCGCAGATCGGTGCGCGGGAAGTGCACGACGTCGGGGAGTGGAACGAGGGGAAGGCGGGTGCCAGAGCCGTCGTCTGCCATCCTCCGGGATGATAGCAGGCCCTGTGGTATAACCGGATGGCGCACACCCCGCCGCCATGCGCCGCTCCCACGCCCTTCTGGTCGCGTTCCTCGTCACGCCGCCGGCGTGGCTGGTCGCCGTCGCCCCTCCGCCGCTCGCGGCGCAGGCCGCGGGCGCGCAGGAGGATCTCGCGCGCGGCGACGCGGCGTGGCTCCGGCGGGCCGAAGGGCACCAGGGCGGGCGCGCTCAGCCGGGGCCGGTCGGCGAGGCGATCGCCGCCTACGAGGCGGCCCTCAAGGCCGATCCCGGCTCGCTCGACGCCTACTGGAAGCTGCTCCGCGGCTACCACTTCCGGGGCGAGTACGTGGCCCAGACGCGCGAGGCGAAGCAGGCCGCCTTCGGCCGCGGCCGCGAGGTGGCGGAGGCGGGGATCGACCGTCTGGCGGGAGCCATGCCGGGAGCTCCGCCGGGAGCCGGGGCTCGCGCGCGGCTCGATCGCATGACGCCCCAGGAGGCGGCGCGCGCGCTCTCCGCGGTCGAGCAGGCGAAGGCGATCCTCCTCTGGGGAGCGGTCGACTGGGGCCTCTGGGGAGACGCCTTCGGCCGGCTGGCGGCCGCGCGCCAGGGCGTCGGCGACCGCGTCCGGCGCTACGGCGAGCTGGTGCTCGCGATCGACGACCGCTTCGAGAACGCCGGCGCCCATCGCCTGCTCGGCCGGCTCCACGCCCTCGCCCCCAAGGTGCCGTTCATCACCGGCTGGGTCGATCGCGACAAGGCGATCTCCGAGCTCGAGCGCGCGGTCGCCCTGGGTCCCGCCGATCCCACCAACGACCTCTACCTGGCCGAGGCGATCCTCGACTACCGGCCGGCGCGGAAAGCCGAGGCCGTCGCGATCCTCCGGCGGCTCGCCGCGCGGCAGCCGTCGCCCGAGCGCGTGGTCGAGGAGTCGAAGGTCCTCGAGGAGGCGCGGGCGCTCCTCGGCCGCCAGGGCGCGAGCGGCTGACGCCCGGCGAGCAGGACCTCCTGCGGGCGCGCCGCCGCGCGCCGCTCGCGGCGGTCGCCGCGACCGCCTTCCTCGTCGCCATCAAGGTCGCGGGGACCATCGCCACCGGCTCGCTCGCCCTGGGCTCGGCGGCGCTCGACTCGCTCCTCGACCTCTTCATCTCGGGCGCCAACGCGATCGTGGTGCGGCGCAGCGCGGCGCCGCCCGACGCCGATCACGCCTACGGTCACGGCAAGTTCGAGAGCCTGGCGGAGCTCGCGCAGGGGCTCTTCCTCGCCGCCGCCTCGCTGTCCCTCGGCTGGGCCGGGTTCCGGCGCCTGCTCTCCCACGAGGTGCCGC
The DNA here is from genome assembly GCA_036560825.1 of Thermoanaerobaculia bacterium. Taxonomy (GTDB): domain Bacteria; phylum Acidobacteriota; class Thermoanaerobaculia; order Multivoradales; family UBA5704; genus DATBQN01. The sequence goes on along the minus strand of DATBQN010000211.1, from coordinate 682 downwards.
GCCAGAGCGGCCTGGGCGCCGCGGTCCTCGCTCTCTCGCTGGCGACGAGCTTCTGGGTGGCGCGCCATCTGGGCCGCGCGGCGCGCGAGATCGGCAGCCCGGCGCTCCATGCCGACAGCCGCCACTACCTCGCCGACCTCTGGGTCAACGCGGCGGCGCTCGCCGCCCTCCTCCTCGTGCGTTGGACGGGCTGGTGGCCGGCCGACCCGCTGGTCGCCCTGGCGGTCGCGGTCTACGTCCTCTACACCGCCTTCGGCCTGCTGCGCGAGGCGCTGGGGGACCTCACCGACCGCGGCCTCCCGGCAGAGGAGCTGCAGCGGATCGAGGCCATCGTCGCCGGCTTCGCGCCGCAGGTCGTGGGGATGCACGATCTCAAGACGCGCCGCGCCGGCGGCGAGCGCTTCGTCGAGCTCCATCTCGAGATCCCGCGCGCGACGAGCTTCGCGGACGCCCACGACCTGACCGTCCGCGTGCTGCGCGCGGTCGAGCGCGAGCTCCCGCGCTCGCGGGTGTTCGTGCACGGCGATCCGGTGTAGCGCCGTCCCGCCGCGCCCTGGACCCTCGGCTCCGCGCGTCCGTATGCTTGCGGAGGGAAACCACGAGAGGAGGCGGGCCCTGGCGGACGAGGTCGCGAGGCCGGGCAGGGAGCGCGTCGGCGTCGGCTGGGCTGCGCTCGCCGCGG
>DATBQN010000210.1:0-3849 GCA_036560825.1 Thermoanaerobaculia bacterium | reverse complement strand
CGCAGAACGCCTACACCCGCTCGGTGCTCGACGGCCTGCCGGGGCGCCGGGCGCTCGAGGCGAAGCTCCTGCCGCTCCTCCAGGTGGGGTCGGTCGACCTGCCCGTGATGCGCGCCGGCCGCTACTTCTACCTCGAGCGCGAGGGCGACCAGAACCAGCCGTCGCTCTACCTCCGCGAGGGCGCCGGCGGTCCGCGGCGGCTGCTCCTCGACCCCGCCAGGCTCGATCCTTCCGGGCTCACCACGATCTCCGAGCTCTCCCCCACCGAGGACGGCAAGCTCCTCGCCTACACGACCTTCCGCGCCGGCGACGAGCGGACGACGATCCATCTCCTGGAGGTTGCGAGCGGCCGCACGCTGCCGCTCGCGATCGGCGGCCGCGCCGACGACGTCAGCTGGCTGCCCGACGCCTCGGGCTTCTTCTACCGCAACCTCTCGGACGTCGAGAACCCCTACTCGGGCCAGGTGCGGTTCCACCGCATGGGGACCGATCCCCGGACCGACCGGCTGCTCATCCGCCAGTACACGCCGGCCGAGAACGCCAAGCTCGCGAGCACCTTCGGCCCCTACGCCGAGGTGAGCCGCGACGGCCGCTGGCTCATCGTCGGCTACTTCACCAGCAACACCAGCAACGACGTCTGGGTGGCCGACGCGCGGCGTTTCGTCGCCACCGGCGAGCTGGTCAAGGTCCCCGTCCTGGTGGGCGAGGACGCGCAGAGCTTCGGTACCGTCTCGGGCGGCACGCTCTTCCTGCAGACGACGAGCGGCGCGCCGCACGGCAGGATCGTCGCGGTCGACCTCGCCCATCCCGACCGCGCGCACTGGCGGCCGCTCGTCGCCGAGCGCCAGGACGCGACGATCGAGGGGCTCCAGGTCGCCCGCGGCCGGCTCGCCGTCCGCGTCCTCGCCAAGGCCTACGACCGCCTCGAGCTCTACGGCTTCGACGGCAGGGCCCTGGGCGAGCTGCCGCTGCCGGGCATCGGCAGCGCCGAGATCGACGCCGAGCCCGATCGCACGGAAGCCTTCGTCCGCTTCGAGAGCTTCAACTTCCCGACCTCGATCTATCGCCTCGACCTGGCGTCACCGCGCGCCGCGCCGGCGCTCTGGGAGCGGCCGGCGGTGCCGGTCGATCCGGCGAGCGCCGTCGTCGATCAGGTCTGGTATCCGTCGAAGGACGGCACCCGGGTGAGCCTCTTCATCGTCCACAAGAAGGGGTTGAAGCTCGACGGCGACAACCCGACGCTCCTCACCGGCTACGGCGGTTTCGACATCAGCGAGAAGCCGGCCTTCTCGGCGACGCTCTTCGCCTGGCTCGACGCCGGCGGCGTCTTCGCGGTGGCGAACCTCCGCGGCGGCGGCGAGTACGGCGACGCCTGGCACCGCGCCGGGATGCTCGACAGGAAGCAGAACGTCTTCGACGACTTCCTCGCCGCCGCCGAGTATCTGATCCGCTCGGGCTACACCAGCCCGCGCCGGCTGGGCATCCAGGGCGCCTCGAACGGCGGCCTGCTGATGGGCGCCGCGCTCACCCAGCGCCCGGACCTCTTCGCGGCGGTGCTCTGCCAGGTGCCGCTCCTCGACATGCTCCGTTACCAGGATTTCCTGATGGGGAAGTACTGGGTGAGCGAGTACGGCTCGGCGGAGAACCGCGACCAGCTGCCCTATCTCCTCGCCTACTCGCCGTATCAGCACGTCAAGCCGGGCACCCGGTACCCCGCCGTCTTCTTGACCGGCGCCGAGAACGACGCCCGCGTCCACGCGCTCCACGCGCGGAAGATGACGGCGGCGCTGCGCGCCGCCGACGCCTCGGACCAGAGCGTCAAGCCGATCCTCCTCTGGGTCGAGCGCGACGCCGGCCACGGCTCGGGTAAACCGCTCTCGCTCCGCGTCCGCGACGCGGCGGACGACCAGATCTTCCTGATGTGGCAGCTCGGCATGCTGCCTGGAGAACGACCATGAGACTCTTCGCCCTGAGCTTCGGAATTCTCGCCGCCGCGATCTCCGCCGCCCCCGCGCTCGCCGGCCCCGCCGGAATCGAGGTGCCGGCGCCGCCGCCCACCCGCTCCGCGCCCGTCCGCGAGGTGGTCGCCGGCGTCCCGATCGTCGACGACTACCGCTGGCTCGAGGGGAGCGGCGACCCCAAGAGCCCGGGGGCGATGACGCCGGAGGTGGCGGCGTGGACCGAGGCGCAGAACGCCTACACGCGCTCGATCCTCGACCATCTCCCGGGCAGGAAGGAGCTCGAGGCGAAGCTCCGGCCGCTGATGCAGGTGGGCTCGGTCTCGCTCCCCTTCCTGCGCGGCGACCTCTACTTCTACTCCCAGCGCGAGGGCGGAGAGAACCAGGCCTCGTACTACGTGCGGCGGGGATACCGCGGCGCCCCGCGCCGGATCCTCGATCCCGCGCAGCTCGATGCCTCGGGCTTGACCACTATCTCCTGGACCGAGCCGAGCCACGACGGCAGGCTCCTCGCCTACGGCACCTTCCGCTCGGGCGACGATCGCTCGGCTCTCCACGTCCTGGAGGTCGAGAGCGGCCGCACCCTGCCGCTCTCGATCGGCAACAAGGTCAGCAGCTTCGAGTGGCTGCCGGACGCCTCGGGCTTCTTCTACCGCAACCTCGCGGACGTCGAGAACCCCTATTCGGGGCAGGTGCGGTTCCACCGCATGGGGACCGCGACGGAGGCCGACCGGCTGGTGATGCGGCAGCTCACCCCCGCGGAGGACGCCAAGCTCGCCCACACCTACGGCCCCCAGATGGCGCTCTCGAGGGACGGCCACTGGCTCCTCCTCGCCTATGCGACGGGGGCGAGCCGCAACGACCTCTGGTTCGCCGACGCGCGGAAGTTCGTCGCGACCGGCGAGCTGGTGAAGATCCCCCTCTCGGTCGGCGAGGACGGCGCGTCGTCGGGAGTCACCCTGGGCGACACGCTCTATCTCCACTCGACCGTCGGCGCCCCCAACGGCAGGCTCTTCGCCGTCGACCTCGCCCATCCCGAGCGGGCGCGCTGGAAGCTCCTGGTGCCGGAGCGGCCGGACGTCACCCTGCAGTCGGTCACCGCCGGGCGCGGCGTCCTCGCGCTCCACGAGACCGTCGCCGCCCACGACCGCTACGAGCTCTTGAGCCCGGCGGGCGAGCGGTTGGGCGAGCTCAAGCTGCCGGGCATCGGCTCGGCCGGCCTGTCGGCCGAGGACGACCGCACCGAGGCCTTCCTGCAGTTCACCAGCTTCAACTATCCGAGCACCATCTTCCGCGTCGACCTCGCCCATCCCGAGGCGGCGCCCGAGCTCTGGGAGCGCCCGGCGGTGCCGGTCGATCCGTCGACCGTCGAGGTCGAGCAGGTGTTCTACCCGTCGAAGGACGGCACCCGGATCAGCATGTTCATCGCCCACAAGAAGGGCCTCCGGCTCGACGGCCGGAACCCGACGCTCCTCACCGGCTACGGCGGCTTCGACATCAGCATGAAGCCGTACTTCAACGCCACGCTCTTCCAGTGGTTCGAGGCGGGCGGCGTCTACGCCCTCCCCAACCTGCGCGGCGGCGGCGAGTACGGCGAGGCCTGGCACGAGGCGGGGATGCTCGCCAAGAAGCAGAACGTCTTCGACGACTTCCTCGCCGCCGCCGAGCACTTGATCGCCGCCGGCTACACCAGCCGGGAGAAGCTCGCCATCGAGGGCGGCTCGAACGGCGGCCTGCTGACCGGCGCGGCGCTCACCCAGCGCCCCGACCTCTTCGCGGCGGTGATCTCGGCCGTGCCGCTCCTCGACATGGTGCGCTACCAGGACTTCCTCATGGCGCGCTACTGGGTCTCCGAGTACGGCTCCTCCGAGGACCGCGAGCAGATGCCGTT
>DATBQN010000209.1:0-2475 GCA_036560825.1 Thermoanaerobaculia bacterium | reverse complement strand
GCGGTTCTAGGGAGGACGGGCGCATCGAGCCTGCTCCGCGAGCGGACGAATGTAGGACGAATAGAGGCTTCGGGCGAGCGATGGAACTCGCGCCCTGGGAGGGCGGTGGTTGGGACAGGGGGGAGGCCGGGAGGGGGCGAGGCCTAGAACGCGCCCGTGTCTCCGACGCTCGCGAAGCGCCCGCTGGCGGCCGCGCCGCTCCCCGTGCCCGCCGAGGTAGAGCTCCTCCGCGCAGGGTCGCCTCGGTGGTCACGGAGTGCCCGCTGGGTTTGACGGGAGAGAGGCGCCGGAATAGACTTAGTCCGACCAACTTAGTCTTCGGAGATTAACATGGTTACCGTCAACATCCATGAAGCCAAGACCCAGCTCTCGAAACTGGTCGACCAGGCCGTCAAGGGTGAAGCGTTCGTGATCGCCAAGGCGGGCAAGCCGCTGGTGAAGGTGGCGGCGCTGGAGGCTCCTCCCGAGCCGCAACGGTTGGGCTTTCTGGCCGGCGAGATCGCCGTGCCCGAAGATTTCAACCGCATGGGCGAGGCCGAGATCGCGGCGCTGTTCGGAAGCGGAGCGTGAAGCTCCTGTTGGACACCCAACTCCTGCTCTGGGCGGCCGGCGAGCCCAAGCGGCTCTCTGCAGCGGCGCGCAAGCTCCTGAACGACCCGCGCAACGAGCTCGGCTTCAGCGCCGCCAGCCTGTGGGAGGTCGCCATCAAGAGCACCCTGGGACGGGAAGACTTCCGCGTCGAGCCCCGCCTTCTGCGGAGGGGGTTGCTCGACAACGGGTATGTAGAGCTTCCCGTGACCAGTCAGCACGCGGTGAACATCGACGGCCTCCCTCCCTTGCACAAAGATCCCTTCGACCGCCTGCTGCTGGCGCAGGCCCTCAGCGAGGGCATCACTCTCCTCACCAGCGACGCGCAGCTCGCCCAGTATCCGGGGCCCGTGCGCAAGGTGTGAGCGTTGCTAGGGCGCGGGGAGGGGCTCGAAGCTGAGCCGTACGTCGCCGAAGGCGAAGGTCCAGCGGCCGGGCTCGGGGCTCGATAGGAAGGGGCCGGCGAGGAGTGGATAGTCTTCCGGATGAAGGCGCTGCTCCGTTGCTCCATCTCCGACGCTCGCCCATTCGCCGGGCAGGAAGGAGAGTCGCCGCCCGTCGCTCGCGGTGAAGCGGATCACGCCGCCGTCGACGGCTAGCTTGGCGCGGGCGGCGCGGCGCTTCCAGGTCGCGAAGTCGCCCACCTCGGCGCGCCGCCCGACCTCGAGGCCGACGTCGGCCGGCTGGCGCCACGGCACCGCCACCCCGGCGCGGTGGAAGGCGGGGTCGGCGTAGTAGCCGGCGAAGCGGCGCGCCGCCCGCGCCACCTCCCAGCCGCCTTGCCCTCCACCGGTCGTCACCAGCGCCACGTAGGTGTCGCCGCAGCGCGCCACGACGGCGTCGCCGGCGGGCTCGGGAGCCGACCAGCCGGGGGCGAGGTAGACGTGGCCGGTGGTCTCGCCGCCCAAGCGCGCCGCGGCGAGGTTCTTGTCCCCCGCCGCGAAGTCCTGCCCGGCCCAGGTCTTCCAGCGCTCGGAGTGGGCGTTCCGGGTGCGGCTCCAGAGGTAGAGGGGGGCGAAGGCCTCGCCTTCGGGATAGAGGGTGACGAGGATCTCCTGCCCGCCGGAGACGCCGAGCCGGAGGTCGCCGACCGACTGCGCGACGCCCAGCACGTAGTCGGGGGTGGCGTAGCTGTAGAGCGCGGCGTCGAGGTCGCGGCGCGTGGGGAGCGGGATGGTGCGCCGCTCGCGTACCTCGTAGGGCGGCTGCAGGCGGCGGCGGACGAGCAGCCGGCGGATGGGCGGCGGGATGCGGTAGGCGGCGGCCGCGAGCTCGGGCGCGTCGATCAGCGGCAGCGCCTCGGGGTCGCCGAAGCCGCCGGCGAGCCAGGCGAGGGCCGGCCAGGCGGTGTTGGTGGCGCCGAGCGCCCACTGGACGTAGGTCCGGCTCTTCGCGCCGGCGGGATAGCCGGAGACCTGGTTCTGCGCCCAGCGCGCGAAGAGGAGGGAGAGCTGGCGCGCCGCCATCTCGCGCACCGCGGGCTGCGGCGCCAGGTCGGCGATCTGTAGCAGGGCGACGATCGAGATGGCGAGGTAGCCCGCGCTGTCGCCCTCGTACCAGCCGTCCCGCTCGTGGGCGGCGAGGAAGGCGGTCGCGTAGCGCCCCCACCCGCGGGCCACCTCCGACTCGGGTTGCGACGCCTGGGTGCAGAGGCTCCGCGCCACCGCCACGATGCGCTGGTTCTCCGTCTCGCGAAAGCGCCACGGCTCGGCGATCTCGTCGGCGCCCGGCGGCGGCGACGGCGCCGCGGCCGCGGCCTCGCGGAGGCGCGCCGCGAGGGCGGGTGGGAAGGCTCCCGCGTGCTGGAGGGCGAGCCGCTGGACGGTGAGCTGCGCGTGCTGGCAGCGGGCCTCGGCCCAGCGGCCGCCGCAGGCGTCGAGCGCCGCC
>DATBQN010000208.1:0-4272 GCA_036560825.1 Thermoanaerobaculia bacterium | reverse complement strand
GGCTCACATCCTATAGGAACCGGCCCGCCGCGGCCCGCCCTTTCTCTTGGCGTATGCGGCGCGGCAGCATGAGGGCTGCTATCGTTATGGTGGAGGGACAGAGACCTTGGCAACCACCATTCAATCCATCGAAGAGCTCGCCGTCGACACCATCCGCACCCTGGCGATCGACGCTGTCCAGAAGGCCGATTCCGGCCACCCCGGCCTCCCCCTCGGCGCCGCGCCGATGGCCTACGTCCTCTGGCAGCGCTTCCTGAAGCACAACCCGGCCGATCCGCACTGGCCCGACCGCGACCGCTTCGTGCTCTCCGCCGGCCATGGCTCGATGCTCCTCTACTGCCTGCTCTACCTGACCGGCTACGACCTCACGCTCGACGACCTCAAAGCCTTCCGCCAGTGGGGCAGCCGCACGCCGGGACATCCCGAGTACCGGATGACGGCGGGCGTCGAGGCGACCACCGGCCCGCTCGGCCAGGGGACGACCAACGCCGTCGGCATGGCGATCGCCGAGCGCATGCTCGCCCACCGCTTCAACCGCCCCGACCACACGGTCGTCAACCACCGCACCTTCGCCCTCGTCTCGGACGGCGACCTGATGGAAGGGGTCTCGGGCGAGGTCTCCTCGCTCGCCGGGCACCTCGGCCTCGGCAAGCTCACCTTCCTCTACGACTCGAACGAGGTGAGCCTCGACGGCCCCACCTCGATGGCCTTCACCGAGGACGTCGGCCAGCGCTACGAGGCCTACGGCTGGCAGGTGCTCCACGTCGCCGACGGCAACACCGACCTCGACGCCCTCGACCGCGCCCTCCACGCCGCGGACGCCGAGATCGGCCGGCCGTCGATGATCGTCGTCCATACCACCCTCGGCTACGGCTCGCCCAACAAGGGCGGCACCTCGGAGGCGCACGGCAGCCCGCTCGGGGTCGACGAGGTGCTGCGCACCAAGAAGGCGCTTGGCTGGGAGTGGGAGGACACCTTCCACGTCCCCGAGGAATCGCTCGCCCACTTCCGCACCGCGCTCGACCGCGGCAAGGCCGCCGAGGACGACTGGCAGGCGCGCTTCGCCGCCTATGGGACGAAGTTCCCCGACCTCGCCGCGCAGTGGAAGCAGGCGATGGCGGGCGAGCTCCCCGACGGCTGGGACGCCGACCTCCCAACCTGGAAGGCCGGCGACAAGGAGTCCACCCGCGTCGCCGGCGGCAAGGCGATGAACGCCATCGCCGGCAAGGTCGAGTGGCTCGTCGGCGGCGACGCCGATCTCTCGACCTCGACCAACACCAGCCTCAAGGCGTTCGGCAGCTTCGACGGCGCGACCGGCGAGGGGCGCAACCTCCACTTCGGCGTCCGCGAGCACGCCATGGCGGGGATCGCCAACGGCATCGCCTACCACGGCGGCCTCCGCCCCTTCGTCGCCACCTTCTTCACCTTCTCCGACTACATGAAGCCCGCGGTCCGCCTGGCGGCGCTCTCCGAGCTGCCGGTCGTCTACGTCTGGACCCACGACTCGATCGGCCTCGGCGAGGACGGCCCCACCCACCAGCCGATCGAGCACCTGGCCGCCCTCCGCGCCCTTCCCGGCATGACGGTGATCCGCCCCGCCGACGCCAACGAGGCGGCGGAGGCCTGGCGGGTGGTGATGCGGCACGCCGAGGGGCCGATCGGCCTCGTCATGTCGCGCCAGAAGCTGCCGGTCGTCGACCGCACGAAATACGGCGCGGCCGCCGGCCTCGCCCAGGGCGCCTACGTCCTCGCCGACGCCGCGGGCGGCGAGCCGCGGCTGATCCTCCTCGCGACCGGCTCCGAGGTGTCGCTCGCCATGGCGGCGCGCGAGGCGCTCGAGGCGCAGGGGATCGCGACGCGGGTGGTCTCCATGCCCTCCTGGGAGATTTTCGAGCGTCAGACCCAGGAGCTGCGCGACCGGGTGCTGCCGCCGGCGGTCACCGCGCGGGTCTCGATCGAGGCCGGCTCGACCTTCGGCTGGACGCGCTGGGTGGGCGACCGCGGCGCCGTCATCGGCCTCGAGCGCTTCGGCGCCTCGGCGCCGGGCGAGGTGGTTCTGAAAGAGCTCGGTTTCAACGTCGACAACGTCGTCGCCAGGGCCAAGGCCCTGCTTTCGAGATAGGAGCGTTTTATGCCCGACAATCCCCTGACCCGTCTGGCCGGCCTCGGCCAGAGCGTCTGGTACGACTACATCCGCCGCGACCTCTACCAGGGCGGCGAGCTCAAGCGGCTGATCGCCGAGGACGGCCTCAAGGGCATGACCTCGAACCCCAGCATCTTCGAGAAGGCGATCGCCGCGAGCGAGCTCTACGACGCCGACGTCCGCCGCGAGGCGGCCGCCGGCAAGCGCCCGGCCGACATCTTCGAGGCGCTCGAGGTCGAGGACGTGCGGCAGGCGGCCGACGCCTTCCGCCCGGTCTACGAGGCGAGCGGCGGCAACGACGGCTTCGTCTCGATCGAGGTGGGGCCGCACCTGGCGAGGGACACCCAGGGCTCGATCGACGAGGCGCGGCGGCTCTCCAAGGCCTGCGACCGGCCGAACGTCATGGTCAAGATCCCGGGCACCGAGGCCGGCGTGCCGGCGATCCGGCAGTGCCTGACGGAGGGGATCAACATCAACATCACGCTCCTCTTCTCCGTCCCCCGCCATCGCCAGGTGATGGAGGCGTATCTGCAGGCGATGGAGGCGCGCGTCGCGGCGGGCCAGCCGGTCGACCGCATCCGCTCGGTCGCCTCCTTCTTCGTCAGCCGCGTCGACACCAACGTCGACAAGAAGCTCGACGCCATCATCAAAGCTGGAGACGGTATTGGAGGCAAGGCGGACAGCGATCGCCAGAACGCGAAGTCGCTCCGCGGCAAGGTGGCGATCGCCAACGCCCGCCTCGCCTACCAGGCGTTCCGCGAGGTGTTCGAGAGCCCGCGCTTCGCTTCGCTCAAGGCGAAGGGCGTCGCCGTGCAGCGGCCGCTCTGGGCCTCGACCTCGACCAAAGACCCGGCCTACCCCGACCTCTACTACGTCGAGGCGCTCATCGGCCCGCACACCGTCGACACCATCCCGCCCGAGACCTTCGCCGCGTACAAGGATCACGGCGACCCCAAGGTGCGGATCGAGGACGATCTCGACGCCGCCCGCGCCGCCTTCGCCGGGCTCCGCGAGCTCGGCATCGACGAGGCGGCGGTCTACCAGGAGCTCGAGGACGAGGGGGTGCGGAAGTTCATCGAGTCGTACGACCAGCTGCTCCACGCGGTCGAGGGCAAAGAGGCGGCGATCCGCGTCTCATGAGCGCGGACGGGCCGCCGATCACCCATCTGTTCACCGACCTGGGCGGCGTGCTGCTGACGAACGGCTGGGACCGCCCCCTGCGCCGGAAGACCGCCGAGCGCTTCGGCGTCGATCCCAAGGAGATGGACGAGCGCCACCACCTGACCTACGACACCTACGAGTCGGGGAAGATGGGGCTCCGCGTCTACCTCGACCGGGTGATGTTCTACCAGCCGCGGGATTTCACCCACGACCAGGTGATCGACTTCATCCTCGGCGAGGCGAAGGCGTTCCCGGAGATGATCGACCTCGTCCAGCAGCTCAAGGCGCGCCATGGCCTGAAAGTGGCCGTGGTCTCGAACGAGGGGCGCGAGCTCACCGCCGACCGCATCGAGCGCTTTCGTCTGCGCGACTTCGTCGACTTCTTCATCGTCTCCTCCTACGTCCACTTCCGCAAGCCCGACGAGGACATCTTCCGCGTCGCGCTCGACATCGCCCAGGCCGACGCCGGCCGCGTCGCCTACCTCGAGGACCGCCCGATGTTCGTCGAGGTGGCGGCGCAGATGGGCCTGCGCGCCATCTGGCATCGCGGCCTCGACCCGACGCGCCAGGCGCTCGCCGAGATGGGATTGACGCTCTGACGGTCGCGCCCCGCGCGGCGGAGGGGAAGACCATGCTGACCGCCGGGGAAGTCGCCGATTTGAAGCTCTACCGGCGCGCCGCCGACTACCTCGCGGCGGCGCAGATCTATCTCCAGACGAACGCGCTGCTCGACGAGCCGCTCGCGCCCGAGCACATCAAGGAGCGCCTGCTCGGCCACTGGGGGACGGTGCCGGGGATCAACCTCGTCTACGCCCATCTGAACCGGCTGGTGCGGCGGGTGGGCGTCTCGACGCTCCTCGTCACCGGCCCCGGCCACGGCGCGCCGGCCAACATGGCCGACCTCTTCCTCGAGGGCACCCTCGCCGAGTACTACCCCGAGCTCAGCCGCGACCGCCTGGGCATCGACC
>DATBQN010000207.1:0-13460 GCA_036560825.1 Thermoanaerobaculia bacterium | reverse complement strand
CGGTGTAGCCGCGGACGAGCTCCAGGAGCTCCGGGTGCTTGCCGAAGAAGTGCTGGCGGAAGTAGCCGCCCGCCTCGACGGTGTACTTCTGCAGCTCGCCGTCGACCACCTCGTTCATGCGCTGGATGAGGAGGCCGGTCGAGTCGGCCTCGATCAACCGGTCCCAGTCGTCGCCCCACAGCACCTTGATGACGTTCCAGCCGGCGCCGCGGAAGGCGGTCTCCAGCTCCTGGACGATCTTGCCGTTGCCGCGCACCGGACCGTCGAGGCGCTGCAGGTTGCAGTTGATGACGAAGATGAGGTTGTCGAGCGCCTCGCGGGAGGCGAGGGTGATGGCGCCGAGGGTCTCCGGCTCGTCGGTCTCGCCGTCGCCCAGGAAGGCCCAGACGCGGCGCCCCTCGGTGTCGGCGATGCCGCGGTCCTTCAGGTAGTGGTTGAACTTGGCCTGGTAGATCGCCTGGATCGGCGACAGGCCCATCGACACCGACGGGTATTCCCAGAAATCGGGCATCAGCCAGGGATGGGGATAGGAGGAGAGGCCGCCGCCGGGCGCCAGCTCGCGGCGGAAGTTGTCCATCTGCGCGGCGCTGATCCGCCCCTCCATGAAGGCGTTGGCGTAGATCCCCGGCGAGCCGTGACCCTGATAGAAGACGATGTCGCCGCCGAAGCCGCTCGGGCCGCGGCCGCGGAAGAAATGGTGGAAGCCGACCTGATACAGCGTGGCGGACGACGCGAAGGTCGAGATGTGGCCGCCCAGGCCGGCGGACCGCTTGTTCGCCCGCACCACCATCGCCATGGCGTTCCAGCGCACCAGGCTCTTGATGCGGCGCTCGATGGCGCGGTCGCCGGGGTACGGCGGCTGCTCCGCCAGGGGGATGGTGTTGATGTAGGGGGTATTGCCGGTGAAGGGGAGGATGACGTCCTTCTCGTACCCCTTCTCGAGCAGCTTGCGCAGCAGGTACTGCCCGCGCTCGCCCCCCTCGAGGTCGACGACCTGCTCGAACGCCGAGAGCCACTCCTCGGTCTCCTCGACGTTCGTATCGGCACCCCCGCTGTACCAGTTCAAGGGGGTCTTCAGCTCAGCGCTCATCTCGTAAGGCTCCTCTCGTCCACCGCGCTCGGGATTACCGTTTGCCATGTCATCCTGAGCGCAGCGAAGGATCTGGGGGAAGGAAGGTGAGATCGGGCGTCAATTTCCACGCTTCCCCCGCCCAGATCCTTCGCTTCGCTCAGGATGACAATGGGACCTTCGAGCCCTGCCGATCCGTGCCGGCCGGGCCTATCCAACCATCCTATTCTTCCACGTCTATACAGCCGGCGTCAGGCGCGGCTCGACCGGCGCGCCGAGGAGCTCGCGGCCGAGGTCGGCGAGCTGGCGCCGGAAATCGGCCTCGCGGAGGCCCTTCTCGGCCTCCGGCAGGAAGGAGCAGCGTAGCGCCGCGAGCGCGAAGCCGGCGAGCTCCTCGGCGCTATAGCCGAAGGTCTCGTGGAGGCGCAGGTACTCGCGGGTCAGATTGGTGTTGAAAAAGGGCGGATCGTCGGAGTTGACGGTGACGGTGGCGCCGCTCCGATAGAGGCGGTCGAAGGGGTGCGCGGCGAGGGACGGCACCACCCCCAGACAGACGTTCGAGCTCGGGCAGACCTCGAGCGGGATGCGGCGCTCGGCGAGCTCGGCGACCAGGGCCGCGTCCTCGATGGCGCGCACCCCGTGGCCGATCCGCTCGGGCTCGCACACCTCGAGCGCCGAGCGCACCGACGGCGGCCCGCCGTGCTCGCCGGCATGGACCACCCGGTGGAGGCCGGCCGCGCGGGCGGCCGCGAAGTGCTCGCGGAAGGGCTCGTTCGGGTAGCCCGCCTCGATCCCGGAGAGGCCCAGGGCGACCACCCCGTCCCCCTGGCCGGCGAGCGCCCACTCGAGCGTCACGTCGGCGCGGCCGCGGTCCATGTTGCGCACGATGTCGGGGATGAGCTTCAAGGTCACCCCGTAGCGCCGCGCGCCCTCCGCCATCGCCTCGTCGAGCGCCCGGCGCACCTCCTCGGCCGGGGCGCCCGCCGCCACGTGGGTGGAGATGGTGAAGTGGACCTCGCTGTAGACGACGTGCTGCACCGCCTGCTCGGCCATCACGTCGAGCAGCAGGAGCTGGAAGTCCTCCGGGTCCTTGAGCGAGCGCGAGCAGGCCAGGTAGACGTCGACGAACTGGGCGAAGTCCTTGAAGCGGAACCAGCGCTTGAGGCCCGCCTCGTCGTCGGCCGGCAGGCGCACGCCGTTCTTCCGCGCCAGCGTCAGGAGCACCGCCGGCCGCATGCTCCCCTCGAGGTGGACGTGGAGCTCGACCTTCGGCATGCGGATGACGAAGCGAGCGAGGGGGTCGTCGATCATCGCCCGGGTCAGCGGGATCCGACCGGCGAGGCCGCCGCCGGGCGCAGGCGCTCGCGGAGGCGCTCGAGGACCGCCTCCGGGACGAGGCCGGTCAGGTCGCCGCCGAGGGCGTAGACCTCCTTGACCAGGCGGCTCGAGAGGTAGCTGTAGTCCTCGCGCGGCATCATGAAGACGGTCTCGACGCGGGGGTTCAGGCGGCGGTTCATGAGCGCCATCTGGAACTCGTACTCGAAGTCCGAGACGGCGCGCAGGCCGCGCACCACCGCCCGCGCCCCGACGCGCTCCATGAAGTCGACGAGCAGCCCGGTGAAGCTCTCCACCCGGCAGTCCGCCAGATGGGCGACCCGCTCGCGGATGATCTCCACCCGCTCCTCGACGGTGAAGAGCGGGCTCTTGCCCTCGTTGTGGAGGACGGCGATGAGCACCTCGTCGAAGAGCGGACGGCAGCGCTCGATGATGTCGAGGTGGCCGTTGTGGATGGGATCGAACGACCCCGGGTACACCGCGATCCGCTTCTGCATCGGGAGCTCCTCGCCGCTCGTCTGGACGCTTCGCTCAGGGCCGGTGCGACAGGTCGTAGGTGGTGACATTGTACGCGGCGTCGGTGACCCGCAGAAGCAGCATGTCCCCCTTCTTGATCGCCGGCAGGAGGAGCGTCTCGGTGCGGGCGTCGAGCAGGCCGTCGGCGGGGACCGCCGGCTTCCACTCGCCGGCGTTGAGCGAGGCGACCGCCTCGCGGATGGGCGAGAGGGCGTCGCGCACGGTGACGCGGAGCATGCCCCCCTTCTCCTCCACGCCGACGAGGGCGGGGGGAGTCTGGTCGATGACCACCGGCTCGCTCACCTGCTCGGCGGCGAGGTCGGTGCCGGGGTCGTTCGACTTGCGGTCCGAGGCGACGAGGCGGAAGCGGTAGACGCCGTCGGGGAGCGCGGTGGCGTCGAAGCTGTAGTGGTCGTCGTCGAGCTCTTGGGCCATCTTGAGCCAACCGCCGCCGTCCTTGGCCGGGTCGCCGCCGGCAGGGCGGAACGAGAGGTCGTAGCTGAGCTTGTCGTCGTTGGGGTCGGCGGCCAACCAGCGCAGCGTCCGGTACCCCTTCTTCCACAGCGGCTTGAAGCGCCCCGGCTCGTCGGCGGGGGCGGCCTCCAGGGTGATGAACATGCCCTCGCGGCTGGGGTGGGCGGGCTCGTAGACCTGGTTGCCCGGGTTGAAGTTGGCGGGCACCAGGATCTGGCCGGGCTCGAGCGCGGCGAAGCTCTCGATCCGCGGCTTGAGGTTCTCCTGCCGATAGGAGAGCTCGGCGGAGTAGATGCGCGGCGAGCGGCCCGCCGGGCCCCCGGCGCCGCTTCCGGACAGCTCCGCCCGCCACTGGATGTAGCGGCCGCGGGGGAGGTGGGCGAGGGACACCTCGTCCCCCGACTCCGCCGCCGTCCAGGGAATCCAGGTGCGGTCGGGCTCGGCGCTCATACCGGTGCGGAAGGAGAGCCTGACGGCGCTCCCCGCCGGCGATTCGCCCCGCCAGCGGAAGCTGCCGAAGCTCGCCGCCTGGCCGGCGTCGAGGGTGGCGCTGGTGTAGGTGCCGTGGGCCTCGCGCCCCTCGGTCACCCGGTAGATGGCGGCGGCGTTGGTGGTGGCGAAGGCGGGGCCGGGCGACCCGGGCAGGAGCGCCACGATCTGCCGCTCGTCGACGTCCTTCTCGAGCCGCAGCTGGTTGTCCGACCAGCGATAGAGCTTGCCCTCGAGACCGGTGCCCACCCAGAGCGAGCCGTCCCGCCAGAGGAGGGAATAGACGATCTCGTCGGAGAAGCTCCACAGCCGCTCGACGAGGCCGCTCGGCGAGATGCGCAGGAGCTCGCTCTTCGCCATCCCTCCCTTGCCGGTGCCGCCGGCTGCGGCGACCGCCCCGACGCCCCCCGGCTCCCCCTCGACGGTCACGGTGACCGTCGGCTGGGGCTCCGCCTTGCCCCCCTTGCGCCCGCGGCCCCCCTCGGGCGCGCCGCCCGGCGCCGGCGGCGCCGCGACGGCCGGCGGCTTGCCGAGCTCGGTCAGGCTGCCCTCGGAGGCTACGACGGCGGCGTAGCAGGTGCCGTCCGGACCGGCGGCGAGCGCCACCACCTCCGGCTGCTGGGCGTCGTACAGGGTGCGCGCCTGCCCGTCCTTGCTCAGCCGGAGGATCAGCCCTTCGCCGGCGGTGCCCACGATGACGTCGCCGCCGGGGAGGGGCAGGAGCGAGCGCAGATGGGTGTCCTCACTGAAGAAGACCCTTCCCTGTCCTTTCGCCTCCACCCGGAAGAGCTTCCCCTGGGTGCCGGTGGCGACGAGGAGGGCGCCGTCGGCGGCGCGGCTCAGGGCCCAGATGTAGGTCTCGCCGGGCTCGAAGTAGACCTCGGGCTTGCCCCCCTTCGGGATGCGGTAGACCTTGCCGCGCGGCGAGGTGCCGGCGAAGACCGTGCCGTCGCGGTCGGCCCAGACGGCGAAGACCTCGGGCTCGGGGGCGGCGAAGAGCTCGCTCACCCTGCCCTGGCGGTCGACCTTGAGCACCTTGCCGGCGTTGCCGGTGCCGACGACCCAACCGTCGGGCAGGTCGGCGGCGGCGAGGAGGAAGGGCTCGCCGAGCGCGGTCAGCTTCTCGGTCCTGGGGGCGAGCTCGACGCTCCCCAGCGAGTCCACGCTCACCCCCGAGAGGGTGCCGGCGAGGAAGGCCGCCTGGCTCTGGGTGCGGAAGATTTTGACCTGCGTGGCGGCGAGCGGCGCCGCGAGCGCGGCGAGGAGCCCGACGAGGGCGGCCAGGAGGGACGGACGGGAGGCGATCCGCGACCGGCGCGTCATCGGCCGCCCCCGGCGACTTCGCCCGCGCTCACCTGGATCGCCGGAGCCGGCGCCCCTTTCTCCTCCCGCGTGCCGGCGGGCGCCAGCGGCTCTCGCCGCCGCACCTCGAGGTCGATCTTGACCAGGCCTTCGATCGGCGTCGCGAGCCGCTCGACCTGCTGCTGGGCGATCGCCATCCGCAAGGGCACGGCGCTCCCCGCGGAGGCGGCGCCCCAGAGCGAGCGCACCGAGTCGGGCAGCCGGGGCATCGCCTCGCCGGCGACCGAGAGGCCGGGGCCGCCGAAGACGCCCATCACCACGAGGTCGCGCCGCGAGTGGAAGGAGCGCAGCTGGGTGAGCGCCTGCTGGATCGAGAGCGGCTCTGCCGGCTGCAGCTGGAGGCGCGTCGCGTCGGCGGAGGCGCCGTCGCCGACGAGGAGCGTATAGCGGCCGTCCGGCAGGTCCTCCGGCAGGGTGACGCCGAGGCTGTGGCGGAAGCGCTCGCCGCGGTAGGGCAGGAGGTCGAGGTTCACGGTCACCCGGTCTCCCGGTCGGACGACGGTGCGGTCGGCGTGGGCGTCGACCACCGTCGCGGCGCGCGGCTTGGCCCACTGGGTGAGGCGCGCGTCGATCGATTCGATGTGCACCCGCTCGAGCGGGTTCTGGGTGAGGTAGGCGGCGATGGCGAGGAGGAACGAGGAGCTGTCCGTCCCCGCGCTGTCGCCGTCGAAGCTCTGCCGGAGGTCGAGCTCGCCGTGGCCGGCGAGGCGGATCTTCGCCTGGAGATCGAGCCCCTGCGGGCCGCCCGCGTAGCTCGCCGATTCGAGCCCGGCGGTGAGCGAGCTGGCGACCAGGAGGGGCATCAGCGACGGCACGTCGGCGAGCCGCATGTGGAAGGTGTGATGCTGCGGCCCCTCGACCTCGAGGGTCATCGGCACCATCGGCGCGGTGAGGCCGAGGCGCCCTTCGATGCCGGCCTGGCGGTCCTGCTCGAAGGCCCCCACGACGTCGCCGATGTTGGCGATCTTGAAGGACGAGTACTGGCTGGCGAGCACGGTGACGACCTCGGAGGTCGCCATCGGCACGCGGGTGGGGCCGAGGCCCAAGAAGGGATGGCCGAAGGCGAACACCTGGTCGCCGATGCGGTCGGTCACCGTGCCGGTCGCGGCGAGGGAGAAGTCGCCGTCGACGAGGACGGCGGAGACCGAGCCGCCGGGGATGAGCTTGGCGGGATCGGGCGGTCCCGGCGCGTGCCCCACGGGGCTCCCGGGCCCGGCGGCCGGGGTGCCGGCAGCCGTGGCGGCCACGGCCGCAGATCCCACGCGGCCGGCGGGCGCCACGCTGCCGAGCGCCGCCTTGAGCATCGCCGACGACCGCTCGCCGAAGCCGACCGTCGACCATTGGACGGCCGGGACGGCCCCCGCCACGAGGTGCGGCTCGAAGGCCTTGAGCTCGCGCTCCAGGAGGTCGGCCGGGATGCGGCCGGAGGCGAGGTCGGAGAGCCCCACCGGCGGCAGCGGCGGCGTCGGCGGCTCTCCCGGCGCCTGGATCGGCTGCACGCCCGAGATGCGGTGCATGGTCTCGATCGGAGTGATGCCGGCGATCGCCTCGCGCGAGAACGGCCAGCCGAAGGCCACCGCGCCCGCCAGGCGCCCGTCGAGGAAGACCGGGCTGCCGCTCATGCCGGCGATGACGCCGCTCTTCTCGAGGTCCTTGCCGGTCAGCCGGACGAGGATGTAGCTGGTGTCGGGGCTGACGTTGCGCATCACCCCCACCACCTCGACGTCGAAGCGCTCGGGGTTGGCGCCGGCGAAGACCGAGAGGCCGTAGCCGTGCTGCCCGGCGCGCACCTCGGCGAGCGGGATGGTGGGGAGCGGCGCGGGCAGGCGGGAAACGGGCGGCGCGGGCGCCGGCAGGCCCTGCAGCGGGGGCGCGGCGAGGATCGGGCCGGCCGACAGGAGCAGGCCGGCCGCCAGGCCGACCCGGCGGATCATCGAGATGGGGCGCGAACGGGTCATGGTTCTTCCTCGATCTTCCTGGGGACTCTGGGGCTTCCGGCGACCCCGCTGTCCTCGTACGTTCCTACAACAGGGGGGAGGTTCGATTTGTTCGCGGCGAGGAGCGCCGCCAGGCCGGGGGCGGGGAAGCTCCCCCGGCGGAGGACCTCGAGCCCCTCGGGCGTCCAGCGGACGATCGTCGAAGGGGGGCCGCCCGGCAGCGGGCCGTCGTCGACCAGGGCCGCGTCCTCCCCCGCGAGCAGGGCCGCCGCCGCCGAGGGCTCCCGCGCCGGCGCGCCGCCGCTGTGGTTGGCGCTGGTCGCGGTGAGGCCGCTGCCGAGCTCTGCTAGCAGGGTGCGCAAACGGTCGTGCGCGGGGACGCGGACGGCGAGCGAAGGCAGGCCGGCCGCAGCGGGCAGGGGTCGGGTGAGCGGGAGGACGGCGGTCAAAGGACCTGGCCAGGCGGCATGCGCGAGCACGGCGAGTATAGGGAGGTCGGGGTCGATTCCCAAGCCGGCGAGCTGCCCGAGGCCGGCGGCGACGACCGGCAGCGGCTTGCCCGCCCCCCGTCGCTTGATCCGATAGACGGCCGCGACGCCCTCCGGGTTCCGGGGATCGGCCGCCAGGGCGTAGCTCGACTCGGTGGGGACGGCGAGGACCCCGCCGCGGGCGAGGAGGGCGGCGAGGGGGCCGAGGGGGTCGCCCCAGCGCCAGATCCGGATCGGTGGACCGCTCACGTCGACACGCGGGAGCGCCGGGCCGGGCGCGGCTCGCGGGCCGCCGCCGCGATGAGCTCCCGCGCGTGCGACAGCGACGACGGCGTCACCTCGCTGCCGGCGAGCATGCGCGCCACCTCCTCGACGCGGGCCGGGGCGGGCAGCTCCTCGACGGCCACCGCCGTCCGTCCGCCGGCCACCTCCTTGCTCACCCGGAAGTGATGGTCCGCGTGGCTCGCCACCTGCGGCACGTGGGTGACGGCGAGGATCTGGCCGCCGCGGGCGAGGCGCTGGAGCTTCTTGCCGAGGGCGGCGGCCTGGGCGCCGCCGAGGCCGGCGTCGACCTCGTCGAAGACCAGGGTCGGGCGCCCCGCCTCCCCCTCGCCGCGCGCCGCGAGCTGCAGGGCGAGGTAGACGCGCGAGAGCTCGCCCCCGGAGGCGATGCGCGAGAGCGGCCGCGTCTCCTCGCCCGGGTTGGGGGCGAAGAGGAAGCTCACGTGGTCGATCCCGGCGGGGCCGAAGTCGACGGGCTCGGTACCGGCGGCATGGACGGCATCGTCGCCGTCGCCGGCGTCCCCGTCGCCGCGGAGGACGAGGGGGCTCCCCTCGTGCCGCCGGCGCTCGAGGCGGACGGAGAGCCGGGCGCGGCCGAGCCCGAGGTCGCCCAGCTCGCCCTCGATGGCGGCGGCGAGCGCCGCTCCCCAGGCGGCGCGGCGCACGGAGAGGGCGAGCGCCGCCTCGCGGTAGCGCCCGAGCGCCGCCGCCGCCTTCTCGACCAGGGCGCCGCGGTCCTCCCCGTCGCCTTCGAGCTCGGCGATCTCGGCCTCCATCTCCCGGCGGCGCTCGAGCACCTCGGCCGTGCCGAGCCCGCCGGCTGCCGCGCCCGCACCGCTGGCCCCGCTCCCATACCGCCGGCAGAGCCGCTCGACCAGCTCGAGGCGCTGCTCGACGGCGTCGAGGCGGGCGGGGTCGGCCTCGAAGGCGTCGAGCCGGCGGGCGAGGGCGCCGGCGAGATCGGCGATCCGGATGCGCGCCTCCTCGAGCTCGCTCCCCCACTCCGCCGCCTCCGGCACCCAGGCGTCGATCTCCCCGAGGAGCCCGCGGCTCCGCGCCAGCCGCTCGACCGCCGCCCCCTCGTCCTCGGCGAGGAGAGCGTAGGCGCCGTTGAGGGCTCCGCCGATCGCCTCGGCGTGGCGGAGGGCGTCGCGCTCGGCACGCAGCGCCGCCTCCTCGCCGGCGGCCAAATGCGCGGCGTCGATCTCGGCGGCGGCGAAGCGCAGGAGGTCGAGCCGCTCGGCCCGCGCCCGCGCCGAGCCGGAGAGGTGCTCCAGTCGCTCCGCCAGGCGCCGGTGCTCGGCGAAGGCGCGCGCCGTCTCGGCCAGGAGGACCGCGGCCTCGGCGCCGCCCGCGGCGTCCAGCCAGACGCGCTGCAGGCCGGGATCGACCAGCCCGAGCTCGTCGCGCTGGCCGTGGATGCGGAGGAGGTGCGGCGCCAGCTCGGCCAGCAGGCGGAGGGTGGCGGGCTGGTCGTTGACGAAGACCCGGTTGCGGCCGCCGCGCGAGATCTCGCGGCGGACGAGGAGCTCGCCGCCCTCCTCCGGCGCCTCGAGCCCCGCGGCGGCCAGGAGGCCGCGGCCGGCGGGGCCGGGATCGGCGAACACGCCGGAGACGGTGAGCGTCTCGGCGCCGGTGCGGATGAGGTCGGCGTCGGCGCGCACCCCGGCGAGGAGGGCGAGCGAGTCGACGACGATCGACTTGCCGGCGCCGGTCTCGCCCGAGAGGACGTTGAAGCCGGGACCCAGCTCGACCGCCGCCGCGGCCAGCACGGCCAGGTTCTTGACGTGGAGCTCGCGGAGCACGGGATGGGGGCGATCCGTCCGGGAACCGGGAGGCGGCCGGGAGCGGCCCACCCGCCGATTCCGCTATTCTAGGCGGAAGCGCCCCCTTCCTCGGACTCGCGTGGAGGAACCCCCCGATGAACAGAGCCTTCCGAACCCTCCGAGCCGTCGTTTCGCTCGCCCCGCCCGCTCTTCTCGCCGCGCTCTGCGCCGGCGGCGCGGTGTCCGCAGCGCCCGCAGCGTCCCCTGCGGCCTCGACCGTGGCCGGCATCGCCGTGCCCGAGAGCATGACCGTCCAGGGCATCCCGCCGATCTCGCCGGAGATCGCCGAGGCGCTCGAGCCCTACGAGGGCATCCGCAGCGCCTCCCTCTTCGATTGGGCGCCGGGCGAGCGCCGCATGCTCATCGGCACCCGCTTCGCAGACACCGTGCAGCTCCACGAGGTGGCGCGCCCGCTCGGAGCGCGCACCCAGCTCACCTTCCTCAAGGAGCGCGTCTCCACCGCCGCCTACCGGCCCGGCGCGCCCGACCAGGTCGTCTTCTCCTCGGACGAGGGCGGCGCCGAGAACTACCAGCTCTACCTCCTCGACCGCGGGAGCGGCCGGGTGCGCCGCCTGACCGACGGCCGCCACCGCTTCGTCGAGCCGCTGTGGTCGCGGGACGGCAACTTCCTCGCCTACGCCGCCAACTCGCGCAACGGGCGCGATTTCGACCTCTATGTCAGGGACATGCGCGACGCCGGCGCCGAGCGCCGGGTGGCCGAGCTCGCCGGCTCCTGGGCGCCGCTCGACTGGTCGACGGACGGCCGCCGCCTCCTCATGCTCGAGGAAGTCTCGGTCAACGAGAGCTACCTCCACTGGATCGACGTGGCGGGCGGCGCCGTCCACGCGCTGACGCCGCCGACGGCCGCGCCGCGCCGGGGCACCGCCGCCTACCGGGGCGGCCGCTGGTCGGCGGACAGCCAAGCCGTCTACACCACCACCGACCGCGACGGCGAGTTCCTGCGCCTCGCCCGGCTCGACCTCGCGACCGGGGCCGCCCGCGTCCTCTCGGCCGACATACCCTGGGATGTCGAGAGCTTCGACCTCTCGCGCGACGGCCGGCTGCTCGCCTTCTCCGTCGACGCCGACGGCGTCTCCCAGCTCCACCTCCTCGACGCCGCGACGGGCGCCGCGCTGCCGGCTCCGCAGCTCCCGGCCGGCGTCGTGCGCGGCCTCTCCTTCCGCTCCGGCAGCCACGAGATCGGCTTCCAGCTCTCCTGGGCGCGCTCGCCCGCCGACGTCTGGAGCTACGACGCCGACGGTCGACGGCTGGAGCGCTGGACCGCGAGCGAGGCCGGCGGGCTCCCCGCCGCCGCCTTCGCCGTCCCCGAGCTCGTCCACTTCCCCACCTTCGACGCGGCGGGCGATCACCGGCGCACCATCCCGGCCTTCGTCTACCGGCCGGCCGCCGCTCGCTTCCCGGGCCGCCGGCCGGTGCTCGTCGACATCCACGGCGGGCCCGAAGGGCAGGTCCGGCCCGATTTCCTGGGCGCCAACAACTACTACGTGACGGAGCTGGGGATCGCCCTCGTCCGCCCCAACGTGCGCGGCTCGACCGGCTACGGCAAGAGCTACTCGAAGCTCGACAACGGCATGCTGCGGGAGGATTCGGTCAAGGACATCGGCGCCCTCCTCGACTGGATCGCCGCCCAGCCCGATCTCGACGCCTCGCGCGTGATGGTGTACGGCGGCTCCTACGGCGGCTACATGTCGCTCGCCACCCTCGTCCACTACAGCGACCGGCTGCGCTGCGGCTACGAGGCGGTGGGGATCAGCAACTTCGTGACCTTCCTCGAGCACACCCAGGAGTACCGCCGCGACCTCCGCCGGGTGGAGTACGGCGACGAGCGGGACCCCAAGATGCGCGCCTTCCTCGAGAGCATCGCGCCCGCCAACCACGCCGACCGCATCACCCGACCGCTGCTCGTCGCCCAGGGCGCCAACGATCCGCGGGTGCCGCTCGCCGAGTCGAACGCCATCGTCGCCGCGGTGCACACCAAGGGGGTGCCGGTCTGGTACATGGTGGCGAAGGACGAGGGCCACGGCTTCGCCAAGAAGCCGAACACGGACTACCTGCGCGCCACGCTCGTCGCCTTCATGCGGCGGTACCTGCTGGCCGGCGAGACGGCAGGGACGGCGAGATAGGAGCGGTCAGGAGGGGTCGGCGCGGAAGACCCCGACCCGGTTGCGGCCGCTCCGCTTGCTCTGGAAGAGCGCCCGGTCCGCTGCGTGATAGAGGTCCTGGGCCATGGTCATGCCATCGCCGAGCTCGGCCACCCCGAACGAGCAGGTGACCGGGATCTTCGCCTCGCCGTAGCGGTAGTCGAGCGAGTCGACGCGGTCGCGGAGCTTGGCGGCGAGCGCCTGCGCCCCGTCGAGGGAGGTCTCCGGGGCGAGGATGACGAACTCGTCGCCCCCCACCCGCGCGAAGAGCTGCTCGGGGCGCAGCAGCTCGCGGGCGAGGGAGGCGACCTGCTTGAGCACGAAGTCCCCGCACAGGTGCCCATAACTGTCGTTGATGCTCTTGAACTCGTCGAGGTCGAAGATGACCAGCGCCAGCGGCCGCTCGTGGCGGATGGCGCGGGCGAACTCGCGCGAGAACTCCTCGTCGAACTTCCGCTTGTTGTAGATCTCGGTCAGCCCGTCGCGCGCCACCAGCTCGTAGATGGCGAGGTGATAGGCGCTCTCGACGTCCTGCTCGTGGAGGAACTTGAAGTGGACGGCGGCGGTCTGGAAGCGGTCGCCGCTCCGGAGCACCCCGCGCCCGTGCACCGGGACGCCGTTGACGTAGGTGCCGTTGGTGCTCCCCAGGTCCTCCAGGGTGACCGACGAGCCGGTGTAGCGCAGGCGGGCGTGCTTGCGGGAGATGGACATCACCTCGGGCAGGCTGATCCCCACGGCGGCCGAGCGGCCGATCTCCAGGCTCGAGCCCGGCGACAGCCGGAAGCGCGAGCCCAGCCGCTGATTCTCCGGGTGGGCGATGAGAATGATGTCGGCCTCGACCTCGGCGCCCGGCGCGCCGTAGCGGCCGCGGCCGCGGGTGGCCGACTCGAAGCTCTGCGTGGTGCCGCTCTCCGGCAGCGACGCCTGGAG
The DNA here is from genome assembly GCA_036560825.1 of Thermoanaerobaculia bacterium. Taxonomy (GTDB): domain Bacteria; phylum Acidobacteriota; class Thermoanaerobaculia; order Multivoradales; family UBA5704; genus DATBQN01. Next base: position 590 of record DATBQN010000207.1, on the reverse strand, counting down.
CTCGATGTCGTCGGTGTCGGTGTCCTTCAGCCGCTCGGAAGCCTCGAGTGGGTGCTTTTCGCTCATGGCGAGGAGGTCGAAAGGGACTGGCGGGATCGGTCTTCCGCGCTCCGGCTGCCGGGACAGATGCTTATGATCCTAGCACATGGCCAAGCGTCGCTGGACGCGGCGGTCAACCGCAATTCAGTCCGTCATATAATTTGATCCGGCCCTCGACAGCCGTCACGGGGCTGTGGAAGGTCGCGCCATGACCGAGCGACCCGCAGACGATCGCGTGGGCGGCACGCCCGCCCGTCCCATCACATTCTTCAACTGGGTGAGGAGCGAGGAGTCTTTCAGCCGGGAGGCCTGCGACTGGATCGTGGAGATCGGCTCGTCGCAACCGGCGAACCTCGGCGGGGTCGGAGACGGCAAGCTCGGCGAGCGCCGACAGTCCGTCGTCCATCGGATCGTCTCCAGCGAGCGGACGGAAGAGCTCTATCGACGGCTCGAAGGCCTGGCCCATCGCATCAACGAGAAGCATTACGGGCTGGAGATCCATGGCATCCTGCCGCCGGATTACGTCGAGTATCACGCCGGCTTCGGCCGCT
>DATBQN010000206.1:0-21913 GCA_036560825.1 Thermoanaerobaculia bacterium | reverse complement strand
GGGAGAGACGAAGACGAGCGAGAAGCCGCCGCGGATGTGCTCGGTGTGGTCGTAGTGCCAGATCTCGAGCGGCAGGAGGACGTCCGAACAGTGCGACAGCAGCTTCTGCGCCGGCTTGCCGTTCAGCAGGAGCATCCGCGCGCGATCGTCGGAGAGGTCGCCGATCTCCTTCCGCGCCAGGGCGACCCTCTCCTGCCAGACCTCCTGGAACTCGTTGCGCGTCGTCTGCGGGAAGGGGTCGCGCACCTCCCAGAAGCGGCGGATGAAGGTGTCGCGCTGGTAGTCCTCTTTGAGCGCCAGGAAGGTGCCGCGCTCCTTGGGGGAGAGGAGCGGAGCCGTCTCCTCGAGGAAGGCGACATGGCGCGCCGGCAGGTCGGCCGGGATGGGAGCCGGCTCGGCCGCCTTGGGCTTCGCGGCGGCGTACGACGGGAAGGTGGCGAACGCGAGAAGGACCAGGAGAGACAGCCGTCGCCGGCCTGAGAGCGACATCGATCCGATCCTACGCCCGCCTCCGGACCGGGGCAACCCCGAGGGAGGGCGAGCGGTCGAGATGGCCTACGGATAGTACCCGCGGATCGTCTTCACCTCGACCCCCGGCTTGTCGACCTTGAGCTCGACGGCGCGGAAGGTGTTCTCTTCGCTGGTGTTGGTCGACTGGTAGGCGACCAGGTACTGCGAGCGCAGCTCGCGCTCGATCTGGGCGTAGATCGGCGCCAGCTCGGCGGCGGTCTTGACGAAGAAGCCCCTGCCGCCGGTCTCCTCGGCGATCTTCGAGAGATGCTTCTTGTCGACGTCCTTGCCGAGGCCGATGGCGTAGATCGTCACTCCGGCGCGGCGCGCGTACTCCAGCGCGTCCTCGAAGGTGAACCGGCTCCCCTCGTCCTTGCCGTCCGAGAGGATGAGGAGCGCCCGCTGGCCCTTGACGCCGTTGAAGTAGAAGAGGGAGAAGACGACGCTGTCGTAGAGCGCCGTGCCCCGCTCGGCCTTCAATCCGGCGAGGCCGCCGGCGAGCTCGTTGACGTCGTTGGTGAACTTGACGACCAGGTTGGGGTGGTCGTTGAAGGTGATGAGGGCGGCGCGGTCCTTGGGCTTGATCGCCTGCTGGAAGAAGGCGAACGCCCCCTTGCGCGCTTCGCCGATGTTGGGATCCATCGAGGCGGAGACGTCGATCGCCACCGCGGCGTGGATCGGCTGGTCGCGGACCTGGTCGAAGCGCGCGATCTGCTGCTTGACGCCGTCCTCGCTGGGCGTGAAGTCCTTCTGCGTCAATCCTTCCACCGGGCGGCCGTGGTCGAGCACCGAGGCGTAGAGCTCGACGAACTGGATGTTGACCTGCTCCAGGTTCTCCGGCGCGTTGACGAACACCAGGTCCTCGGTGGTGGCGCCGTCGGCGGTGGTGGCGACTGCCCGCACGTAGGCGAGCGGCTCGTTCTTGGGCAGCACGATGGGCTGCTCGTAGGGCGGCTGGTAGACCGTCGCCACCCGCGTCTCGTTGAGGTAGAACTCGACCTGCTCGACGGTCTCCCCCTCCGGCACCTGCACGTCGGCGTGGGCGAGCAGGCTCTTCTCGTAACGCTTGCCCTTGTGCGGCTCGGAGAGGCGCACCGCGAAGCGATGGCCGGCGGCGTTGACGAGCAGCCGATCGCTCGCCACCTCGCGCCCCTGCGCGTCGTAGGCGACCGCGGTCAGGGCGCGCTGCCGCGGCAGCGACCCGAGGTCGAGCTCGACGCTCCACGGCTGCTTCGTCTTGGTGAGGACGGGCTTGCCGTCGAGGGAGAAGGTCACCTTGGCGATCTCCTTGCCGGCGGAGATGGTGTCGAAGCGCATCATCCCGGTCTGCAGCTCGCCCTGCGGGCGGACGAGCTTGAGCGTCGTCTCGCCGTTGGAGATCGCGGCGTACGCCTCGGCCAGGATGCGGGCGCTCTCGGGATCGGCGGGGGGGCCGGCGGCGGGGGCGATCTTGTCGGTCTCGGGCACCGTGAGCGGCTGCGCGGCGCGGAAGAACTTGCCCGAGTTGAGGTCCTCGACCTTGAGCACGATGGTGTAGCTTCCCGGCCGCAGGTAGCGCTGGAAGACGAGCGGCAGCGACGCCGCCGGCTGGGCGTCGGTGACCGGGAAGTCGAACTTGTAGCGGAAGCCGTCGAAGAGCTTCTTGTTCTCGAGCACCTCGCCGGTGATCACGAAGTTGAACGAGCGGTGCTCGCCGAGCTTCGCCTGCCCGACCTCGGAGACGGGCACCTGGAGCACGCCCTCGACCACGGTGCGGTTCTGGTAGCGGCCGGGGAAATCGAAGGAGAGCTTGGCGTTGAAGCTCGCCGCCGACTCCGGGAGATCGGTCGAGTAGGACTTGAAGGCGTCGATCCACTCGCCGCCCGGGCCCTTCGGCGGATTGTCGAACTTGAGGCGCAGGAAGTCGTAGGTCGTCCCCTGATTCGCCACCCAGGCGATGGCGCCGGCGATCTGGTCGCCGTCCCGGCACTGGCGCTGGATCGCCTCGAGCCCGGGGAAGCGCTGCGGGCCGTCGCGGAAGAGGTCGCCCGCCCCCAGGAGCGGCTCCCAGATGCGGTACCCGCCGACGCCCCACTTCTGGTAGAAGACGACGATGAACTCGAAGTTGGCGACGTCGCTGCCGCCGCTGTAGTACCAGACCTCGAGCGGCCAGAGGACCTCGCTGCAGCTCGCCACGACGACCCCCGAAGGCGGCCCGTTCAAGAGGAAGATGCGGCTGCGGTCCTCGGTGAGGCCGCCGAAGCGCCGCCGCGCCTCGGCGACCCGGTCCTGCCAGCGATTGCGGAACTCGTTGGCCGAGATGATGCCGCCGAGCTTGCTCCGCGACTCCCAGAAGCGCTCGATGAACGAGTCGCGCTCGTAGTCCTTGTCGAGCCGGAGGAAGGTCTGCCGCTCCGGCGCGGTGATGAGGAGGGCGACCTCGTCCAGCCAGTCGCGATAGGCCTGCGGCAGCGCGGCGATCGCCTTCTTCTCCTCCGCCTTGCTCATCGGCTTCGGCTTGGGCTGCGGCTTGGGAGAGGGTTGCGCCGGGCTCGCCGGCGGCGCCGCCGCCGGGGTCTTCGGAGCGGCCGGGGCGGTCGCCTGAGCGAGCGCCGGAACGAGCGGAAGGATCGAGAGGCTCAGCGCGAGGAGGAAGGTCGCGAGGGGGAGTCGGATGTGGCAGATGTGGCGCATGCGGTCGACCTCGAGTCGTGACGGAGACTACCTCACCCTCGGGAGGCCTTCCGCCGGCGGCCCCCCCGGGTTAGTCCGGCGACCCCGCGCGGCGGTTCCGAGCGCTCGATCGGCGCCGGACGCCCGCCGGCGCAGGGTCCGCACGCTACAATAGCGCGTCTCCGCGCTGCCTCGTCCTCTCGGTAGGCGCGATCGGATCGGCTGATGACGCGCGCCTACCTCGATCACAACGCCACCTCGCCCCTCGATCCGCGGGTCCGCGCCGCGATGCTCCCCTGGCTCGGCGAGAGGTTCGGCAATCCCTCCTCCGTCCATGCCTTCGGCCAGGCGGCGCGGACCGCCGTCGAGGAGGCGCGCGAGCGGGTGGCGTCGCTCCTCGGCGCGCTGCCGCTCGAGATCGTCTTCACCGCCTCGGGGACGGAGGCCAACAACGCGGTGATCTTCGACGCCGCGCGGCGTGCCCCCGCGGGCGAGCCCGGCCACCTCGTCCTCTCGGCGGTCGAGCACCCGTCGCTGCGCGAGGCGGCGGCGCGCCTCGAGGCCGGGGGCATGGCGGTCACTCGAGTGGCCCCCGGGGCGGACGGCGTCGTCCCCGTCGCCGCGATCCGCGCCGCCCTGCGCCCCGACACCCGGCTGGTCTGCCTGATGCTCGCCAACAACGAGCTGGGGACGCTGCAGCCGGTCGCCGAGGCGGCGGCCCGCTGCCGCGAGCGCGGCATCCCGGTCCTCTCGGACGCCGTCCAGGCGGTGGGGAAGATCGCCGTCGACGTCGGAGCCCTGGGAGTCGACTACCTGACCCTCGGCGGCCACAAGTTCGGCGGCCCGCTCGGCGCCGCGGCGCTGTGGATCCGCAAGGGGGCGCCCTTCGAGAGCTACCTCGTCGGCGGCGGCCAGGAGCGGCGGCGGCGGGCGTCGACGGAGAACGTGCCGGCGATCGTCGGCCTGGGGGCCGCGGCGGCGCTCGCCGAGGAGGAGGGCGAGGGCCGCACGGCGCGCCTCGCCGCCCTGCGCGACCGCTTCGAGGCGGGGCTCCGCGCCATCCCCGACGCGGTCGTCCACTGCGCCGGCTCGCCGCGCCTGCCCAACACCTCGCACCTGGCGATCCCCGGGGTCGAGGGCGAGTCGCTCCTCATCCGGCTCGACCTCGCCGGCTTCGCGGTCTCGACCGGCTCGGCCTGCTCCTCGGGCGCCGTCGAGCCGAGCCGCACGCTCCTCGCCGCGGGCATCCCCGCCGCCGAGGCGCTCTCCTCGCTCCGCGTCAGCTTCGGGCCGGAGAACACGCCCGCGGAGGTCGACGGCTTCCTCGCCGCGCTCGGGCGCGAGACGGCCGCCCTCCGCCGGGTGTCCACGCTGTCGGCCGGAGCCGGCAGGACGTGACCGCGATGAGCGGGGTGACCGCGACGAGCCCGATGACCGCCGTCGCCATGAGCGGCGGCCTCGACTCCTCGGTCGTCGCCTGGCTCCTCGCGCTGGGGGGAGGCCCGGTCGTCGGCCTCTCGATGCTGCTCTGGGACCGGACGTCCGATCCCGCCTCCGCCGCGCACGGCCGCTGCTGCGGCGCCCTCGATCTCGGCGACGCGCGGCGCTCGGCCGCGCAGGCCGGCATCCCGCACTACACCCTGCGCCTCGAGGAGGACTTCCGGCGCCAGGTCGTCGACCCCTTCGTCGCCGACTACCTGGCGGGGCGGACGCCCAGCCCCTGCGTGCGCTGCAACACCTGGATCAAGTTCGACCTCCTGCTGGCGCGCGCCCGCGCCCTGGGCGCCAGCCGCCTCGCGACCGGGCACTACGCGCGGATCGTCGAGGGGCCGGACGGACCGGAGCTGCACACCGCGGCCGACGCCGGGAAGGACCAGAGCTACTACCTCTTCGAGCTCACCCAGGAGCAGCTCGGAGCCTCTCTCTTCCCCCTCGGCGGGCTCCGGAAGCGCGAGGTGCGGGCGCTCGCCCGCGCCGCCGGGCTCGCGGTCGCCGAGAAGGGCGAGAGTATGGAGGTCTGTTTCGTGAGCTCGGGAGTGCGCCGGTTCGTCGAGGAGCAGGTGGCCGCCCATCCCGACCGCTTCGGGGAGGCTTCCGCCGACCGGATGCTCGCGCCCGCCGCGCTGGTCGCCGCCGACGGCGCCGTGCTCGGGGAGGGCGAGCCCTACTACCGCTACACGGTCGGCCAGCGGCGCGGCCTCGGGGCGGCCTCTGGAAAGCGGAGCGGGGCGGGGACCTCGGCCGCCCCTCTTTACGTCCTCAAGATCGAGCCCGAGGCGAACCGCGTCGTGGTCGGCCCCGAGGAGGGGCTCGCGGCGTCCGGCCTCGCCGGCGAGCGGCTGCACTGGATCGGGCCGCGGCCGCAAGCCGTTATCGGGAACAGCGGGTCGAGCGGCGAGATCGAGGCGACGGTCAGGATCCGCTCCCGCCACCCCGGCGTCGCCGCCCGCGTCCGCCCGCTCGCCGGCGGGGGCGTCGAGGTCCGCTTCGCCGAGCCCCAGCGCGGCGTCGCCCCGGGCCAGGCTGCCGTCTTCTACCGGGGGACGCGGGTCCTCGGGGGCTGCTGGATCACGGGCCCCGCGAACGCCTGACGGCCGCCGCGCTCCCCTTGCCGCGCCACTCGAGCTCCCCGACATCCCGCGCGCCCGCCTCCAGGCGCGGCATCGCCGGGGTCGCCCGTCTCGTCTCCGCGGGCGTCGTCGCGCTCTCGCTGGCCGCCTGCGAGCGGCCGCCCCAGCGCATCCTCCGCCTGGGCACGCTCGCGACGATGCCGCCGGCGCAGCCAGTGGTTCTCACCGCGGCGGGACCGCTCGGCGCCGAGCCGCGGGAGGTGGCGGCGGATCTCAACGCGGCGCGGATCGCCCACCTGGAGCTCCGGGCGCGCGGAACGGCGACGCTCGCGCGGATCGCCTGGAAGCTCGCCGGCGACCCGCGCTTCCCCCCCTACCGGCTGCTCTCCTTCCCCTTGAACCCGGACGGCAAGGAGCACCTCTACGACGTCGACCTCGAGCGCGAGCCCTACTGGAACGGGCGGGTCGAGGCCCTGCGCCTCGCCGCGGACGGCGGCCCGCTCGAGGTCGTGGCGCTCGCCGGCCGGCCGGGGAGGGACCTCTACCGCTCGATGTCGCTCCGCGGGGAGAGCGTACCGTGCCTGCCGGGCCTCCAGCGGATCGACGTCCGCCTGCCCGCCGGCCTGCCGCGCGGCACGGTCCTCGAGGCGCGGCTCGGGCTCATCCCCGAGGCCGACCGGCCCGGGGCGCGCGCCGTCTTCCGCGCCTATCTGGGCGAGGGCAAGGGGCGCAAGCTCTGGATCGAGCGGACGGTCGACGGCACGGGCGGCGGAGGCGGCGGCTGGCACCCGCTGGCCGAGCGGCTGCCGGCCGGAGAGCCGCGGGCGCTCTCGCTCGAGGTCGAGGCCGCCCGCAACGGCCGGCCGCTCCCCGAGGGGGTGGCGCTCTGGGGCGATCCCCTCCTCGTGACGCCGGGAAAGCCGGCGGGAAAGAACCTCGTCGTCGTCCTCATCGACACCCTGCGGGCGGACGCCCTGGGCGTCTACGGCGGCCGGCTCGGGATCACCCCCAACCTCGACGCCTTCGGCCGCGGGGGCATCCGCTTCGCCGAGGCGACGGCGCCCGCCCCGTGGACGCTCCCCAGCGTCACCTCGCTGCTCACCGGGCTCGAGCCGCAGACCCATGGCGCCGGCTACCGCTACGGCAACTTCGCCCCCACCGGACTCGCCGGCGGGGCGACGACGATGGCCGAGGTGATGCGCGACCACGGCGCCTACACGATGGGGGTCTACCACAACATCTACGTCAATCCCGCCTTCGGCCTGCAGCAGGGGTACGACGAGTACGCGGCGCGCGAGGAGCGGTCGGAGGTCCTGGTGGACGAGGCGCTGGCGCGCCTCAAGCGCAGGGGCCGCGACCGCCGCGTCTTCCTCTACCTCCACCTGTTCGATCTCCACAACCCCTACGCGCCGCCGGAGGAGGAGTGCCGCGGCGTCGCCCGGCGGATCGATCCCGGCTACCGCGGGCCGCTCGGCTGCGTCGGCGACCGCCGGCCGGAGAACCCGCTGCCGCCCGCCTCGGACTGGCCGTGGCTCCACGCCCTCTACCAGGCCGAGGTGGCCTACACCGACCGGCAGGTGGGGCGGCTCCTCGCCGGCCTCCACGACCTCGGCCTCGACGACGACACGGTGGTCGCCATCGTCAGCGACCACGGCGAGGAGTTCTGGACGCGGCTCGACCAGGAGCGGGCGCTCGGCTACGAGGCGAACAGCGACCACGGCCACACCCACTATCGCGAGCTCCTCCACGTGCCGGCGATGATCCGCGTGCCGGGGAGGAAGCCGGCGGTCTTCGCGCCGCCGGTCGCCACCGCCGACCTCTTCCCCACCCTCCTCCATCTAGTCGGCGTCGCGCCGCCGCCCAACCAAGGCGTCGACCTCGTGCCGCTCCTGGACGGCGCGCCGGCCGGCCGCCGCACCTTCGTCTCGGACCTCCTCCTCCACGGCCCGCCGCGCTGGGCGATCCGGCGCGGCCCCTGGCAGCTCGTCGCGCCCGAGGACCCGCGGCTCCCCACCGAGCTCTACGACCTCGACCGCGACCCCGCGGAGACCCGCAACCTCGCGGCGAGCCAACCCGCCGTCGCCGCCGAGCTGCGCGCCCTCGGCCTTCGCCTGCGCGCCGAGCGACTCGCCTCCCGCCGGCGCTACCTCTCCGGCCAGGAGACCGTGGGGGCCACCTACCTCGAGTGGAACCACATCACCAAGCTGCGGTCGCTGGGATATCTGCAGTAGCGAGCTGCGAGCGGAGCGGCTAGCGGTACGCCTTATCGCGCCATAAGACCCTCAGCACATCGAGCAGGCGGCGCTCGGCGTCTTGAGCGAAGCGAACGCGCCAGTCCCCCACTCTGAGCCGGTACTCAGGAGGCATGACGTTGACCAGGCGCACCACATCGCCTTCGCCGGTTCGCGCGAAGTGATCTACAGCGTTGATCAGGCGTTTCTGTACGGGCGGGTCGAGCCGCTTCAAATCTCGTCGGGCGCTCGCTTGCCAGCGGACCTCAAAGATCACCCGAGCCCGAGCTCACGCCGTAGCTCTTCTGTGGAGATACCGGCGCCTTTGGCTCGCTCGCGTCGCGCCTCAGTCAAGCCGCCGTCGTAGTCGTCCGTGTCGGTCTCGTCGTCATCTGGAGCCAGGAGCAAGGAGCGTTCGACAGGGTCGGCTGTCGCGGTCAGCTCGACCAGAAGCCGGCCCGCGGCCGGCAGGTCTTCCTCGGGAAGGGTGTCGACCAAGCGATGAATGGATGCGCGGTCGCACATCGTCGATGATCCCTCCTTCCCTTGCATAGGCATGCAACTACGCTCGCAATCAGGGTACCCTCAGAGGGGGTACCCGTCAAGCCGCCCGCAGACCCAGCCTGGGCCGGCGCCAGAAATCTGCCGCTTGGCATTTTCCTCGCCTTGTGGCAGAATGGCTTCGCCAGATCGACGGGGCGACCCGCCGGTCCGGCACCTGAAGCACCGGGGCCCTCAGGGCCCGAGCGGCGGCCTCGCCGGCAAGTCCCCGTTCTCCCCTCGCATTCGCCGGAATGACCCGGGCGCATCTCGCCTCACGCCAGGCGAGCGCCCTCAAGATCACTGTGGAGCTGACCTGAATGAGCTTTTCCTCCCTCGGCCTACCGGCCGAACTTCTTCGCGGCGCCGCCGAGCTCGGCTGGACCGAGCCCACCCCGATTCAACGCGACGCCATCCCGCCGGCTCTCGCCGGCCGCGACGTGCTCGCCTGCGCGGTGACCGGGAGCGGCAAGACGGCCGCCTTCCTGCTGCCGATCCTCACCCGCCTGGCCGATCGGCCGCGCGGCGCGGTCCGGGCGCTCATCCTCGCCCCCACCCGCGAGCTCGCGGCGCAGATCCATGAGCACCTCACGGCGCTCGCCGCCCATACCCCCGTGACCGGCGCCGCCATCTTCGGCGGCGTCGCCATGGGCCCGCAGGAGAGCGCCCTGCGCCGTGGCGTCGACATCCTGATCGCCACCCCCGGCCGCCTGCTCGACCACTTCTCTCATCCCTACGCGCGCCTCGACGACCTCGAGGTCCTGGTGCTCGACGAGGCGGACCGCATGCTCGACATGGGGTTCCTCCCCGACATCCGGCGCATCCTCGCGCACCTGCCGGCCGGCCCGCGCCAGACGCTCTTCTTCTCGGCCACCCTGCCGCCGCCCATCGTCGAGCTGTCGCGCGAGATGCTCATCGACGCGGTCGCCATCAACGTCGAGCGGCGCCCGACCCCGGCCTCCGGCATCACCCAGGCGGTCTACCTGGTCTCCGAGGGACGCAAGCCCGCCCTCCTCCTCGAGCTCCTCCGCCGCGGCGACATCGCGAGCGTCCTCGTCTTCACCCGCACCAAGCACCGCACCAACCGCCTCGCCGAGTACCTGGCGAAGAACAACGTCCCCTGCGACCGCATCCACGGCAACCGCAGCCAGGCGCAGCGCACGCTGGCGCTCGCCAACTTCAAGGGCGGGAAGACCCGCGTCCTCGTCGCCACCGACATCGCGGCGCGCGGCATCGACGTCGAGGCGCTCTCGCACGTCGTCAACTACGACGTGCCGCACGTCCCCGAGGACTACGTCCACCGGATCGGCCGCACCGCGCGCGCCGAAGCCGAGGGCGACGCCTTCACCTTCGTCTCGCCCGACGAGCAGGGCGACCTCAACGCCATCGAGCGGGCGATCGGCCGGCGCCTGACGCGCCTGACCGTCCCCGGCTTCGACTACGCGGCCGGCGCCGAGCGCCTGGAGATCCCGCTCGCCGAGCGCATCGCCGCGATCCGCGCCAAGAAGGCCGAGGACCGGGCGCGCGCCAAGAGCAAGGCGGAGCAGAAGACGCAGCGCCTGGCCGCGGACCAGACCCGCGCCCAGCAGCCGCCGGCGAGAAAGGGCGACCGGCGGCCGGCGCCGCCTCCGCGCCGCGACCGCCAGCCGGGGGCGCCGGCAGGGCCGCGCGAGCGCCGGCCATGGGACGCGCAGCGCAGCCGGCCCGCCGTGGACGGCAACCAGATCCGTGGCGCGCAGCCGCGTGGTGGCCAAGGCCGCCGCGACCATCGCGAGGGCGGCCCGCGCCGGCCGGCGGCGCCGCAGGGGCAGCCCCTGCACTTCGCCTCCGGGCCCTTCACCTCTCCTCACCGCCCGGGGAACGGCTCCCGCGCCGACATCCCCGGCTACGCCCCGAACCGCCTGCCGCCGCCGCCGGCGATCCCCCTCGAGCAGCTCGAGGAGCCGCCGCGCGATCCGGTGCAGCAGGAGGCGCCCTCGGGCTTCAACCGGCGCCGCGCCTCCTGGGCGCGGCGGAAGGGCGAGTAGGCCCTCCCCATGGCGCGCGCCAGGCGGTATTGGCTCCTCAAGTGCGAGCCGGGCGCCTACGCGATCGAGGACCTCGAGCGCGACGGCGTCGCGGGCTGGGAGGGGGTGCGCAACTTCCAGGCCCGCAACCTCCTGCGCGACGAGCTCAAGGCGGGCGACGGCGTCCTCTTCTACGCCTCGAACTCCGATCCGTCGGGCGTCACCGGCCTCGCCGCGGTCGAGCGCGAGGGGTACCCGGACCCCTTCGCGTTCCGCCCGGGGCACAAGTATTACGATCCGAAGAGCGATCCCGCGAGCCCGACCTGGTACACGGTCGACGTCCGCTTCGTCGAGCGCTTCCCGGAGATCGTCCCGCTCGACGTGCTCAAGGCGACGCCCGCGCTCGCCGACATGGTGGTGGTGCAGAAGGGCTCGCGCCTCTCCGTGCAGCCGGTGACGCGGGAGGAGTACGACCTCGTGGTCCGGCTCGGGCGCGGCCGGAAGGGGTCGCGGAAGCCATCCCGGGAGGTCGGGCCGCGCCAGAGGCCGCCGCGGAAGGCGACGCGTCGGGTCAGTCGGGTCCAATGATCGACGAGATCGAGGTCCAGTGCCCTTACTGCTTCGAGCGGGTGACGATCACCATCGAGCCCGACACCTGGGGGACGATGGTCCAGGACTGCGAGGTCTGCTGCAACCCCTGGGAGCTGACCATCACGCGCGACCGCGACGGCGATCCGGACGTGCGCATCGAGAAGGCCCAAGAGTAGGAATAGCCGTAGGAGGGACCATGCCCGAGGACCGAGCGTCCACCCGGCGCCACCGGCGCGCCGCCTGTCTCCTCGCCGCCGCGCTGGCGCTCTTCGGCCTGCCGCTCGCCCACGGCGCCGCCGCTCCCGCACCGGCTCCCGGCCATGGGGATCACGATTGGGCGCGCGGCGCCGTCGTCTACGGGGTCTTCGTGCGCAGCTTCGCGGTCGATCTCAAAGGGCTGATCGCCAAGCTCGACTACCTGAACGACGGCGACCGCAGGACGGCGAGCGACCTCGGGATCGACGCCCTCTGGCTGCGGCACGAGAGCGCTGGCCCCGAGCCCGCCGCCCATGCCGCCGATGCCGCCGATGCCGATCTCGACCGGCTCGTGTCCGAGGCCCATCGCCGCGGGATCAAGGTCCTCGTCGAGCCGGCGCCGAAGGAGACGGAGGGGATGGCGGCGGCATGGCGCGCCCGCGGCGTCGACGGCTTCGTGCCGGGCGGCGACGACCTGCCGCTGCGGCTCGACGCGCCCCTCGCCGAGGCGATCGTCCAGGGAGTGAAGTCCGGCCGGGCGGCCGGGATCGCCGCGCAGCTCCGAGAGACCGAGCGGCAGAAGCCGGCGGGCGCCATCGACGCGCCGTTCCTGACCCGCCTCGACACGACCCGCCTCGCCACCCGGCTCGGCGGCGACCTGGCGAGCCAGAAGAGCGCCGCGGCCGTGCTGCTGACGCTCCCCGGCGCCCCCGTCATCACCTACGGCGACGAGCTCGGGCTCGGCGACGGGCCGGGTGGCGGGCGCGCGCCGATGCCCTGGGACGGGATTGCGGGCGTCGCCAGCGTTGCGACACAGGCGACCGATCCGAGCTCGCTCCTCTCCACCTACCGCTTCCTGATCCGCGCCCGCCACAACTCGGCGGCGCTGCGGAAAGGCGATCTCGAGCTCCTCTCGCCGCCGGCGGGAGAGACCGCGGTGCTCGCCTACCTCCGCGTTCATGACAAGGAGCGGGTGTTGGCGGTCCACAACCTGGGCGCCGCCGCGATCGACGCCGGGCCCTTCGCCGTCTCGGGAGCGCCCGATCCCCTCTTCGCCTCGCCCGGCACGCCGCCCCCGCACGTCACGACGGGGGCGGCGGCGAGCTTCACGGTCCACCTGCCGCCGCACGGCAGCGGCGTCTGGCGCCTGCGCTGAGGTCTCAGGCGCCGGGGAGCCGCTCCCCGGTGGCAGCGTCGAAGAGGTGGAGGGCCTCGAGGTCGACCGCGAGCTCGACGACGTCGCCCATGCGAGGCGCGCCGTGCGGCTCGACCTTGGCGACCAGCCGGTCGTCGCCGGCGCGGCCGTGGACGATCACCTCGTGGCCGAGCGACTCGACGAACTCGGCTCTCACCGGGAGGGGGACCGAGAGGGGGACCGCCGCCGGCGCGTCGCCGGGCAGCGCCCGGCGGATGGCCTCGGGGCGCACGCCGACGACGAGCTGCCTGCCGTCGGGCCCCGCGGCGGCCTTCCTCAGGCGCTCGACGAGCGGCAGCGTGAAGCCCGCGGCGGCGACCGCGGCGCCGCCTTCGGCGAGCGTCGCCGCCAGCAGATTCATCGGCGGCGTGCCGATGAAGCCGGCGACGAAGAGGTTCGCCGGCCGGTCGTAGATCTCGAGCGGCGTGCCCACCTGCTGCAGCCTGCCGGCGTTCATCACCGCGATGCGGTGGCCCATCGTCATCGCCTCGACCTGATCGTGGGTGACGTAGACGGTGGTCGTCTCGAGCCGCTTCTGGAGCCGCGAGATCTCGGCCCGCATCTGCACCCGCAGCTTGGCGTCGAGGTTCGACAGCGGCTCGTCGAAGAGGAAGACGGCGGGCTTCCGGACGATCGCCCGGCCGAGCGCCACGCGCTGGCGCTGGCCGCCGGAGAGCTCCTTGGGCCGGCGGTCGAGGAGCGGCGCGATGCCGAGAGTCTCCGCCGCCTCGTCGACCCGCCGGCCGGTCTCCTCCTTCGGGGTGCGGCGGATGCGCAGGCCGAACTCCATGTTCTGGCGCACCGACATGTGCGGGTAGAGGGCATAGCTCTGGAAGACCATGGCGATGTCGCGATCCTTGGGCGCCAGGTCGTTGACCGGCCGGCCGCCGATCGAGATCGTCCCCGCCGAGACCTCCTCGAGGCCGGCGATCAGGCGCAGCGCGGTCGACTTGCCGCAGCCCGACGGCCCCACCAGCACCATGAACTCCTTGTCCTCGATGGCGAGATCGAGCCGCTCGATCACGGTCTGCGGACCGAACCGCTTGCTGACGCCCTGGAGCGTGACTTCGGCCATGTCGTCCCCTCGGCAGACCGCCCGCCGGTGTCTCGCGGGGGCGCCTGATTCTAGGGGACGGGAGCGGCAGGGCGCTATGCCGGGCGCTCGGCTGTCTCATTTGTATCGACTCACGACACTTATTGGGGAGAATGCCCTTCATGTAGTTCTCCGTGCGGTGCTGCCCGACGATCCGGAACCCACTCCGGACCGGCGGGCAGCCCTCCTTTTCCCTCCTCTTCCTCCTCATCGGCCTCCCGCTGGAACGTTCTTGAATCTGTTTGAATCGTGATATATCTGACGAAATGAAGCCCGGTGCCGCGGACTCGGGCGTTACGGAACCGCGGGCGAGCTTGGCCCCCGCCGTCCTCGACAGCCTCCCTGAGCTCATCGCGCTGGTCGATCGCCGCGGCACGATCCGCGCGGTCAACCGCGCCTGGAGGGAGACGGCGCCGGCGGTCGGCGGCGGGGAGCTGATGCGGGGCAGGGTGGCGGTAGGCGCCGACTACCTCGAGATCTGCGCGCGCGCCGCGGCGGCGGGGAACGCGGCGGCGGCGGCGGCGCGCCGCGGCATCGAGCAGGTGCTCGCCGGCGAGCTGCCGCACTTCCAGCTCGAATATCTCTCTCCCGAGCCGGGCCGCCCGGCCTGGTACCTCCTCTCGGTGACGCCGGTTGCCGGCGGGCCGGCCGGGCAGGAGGGCGTCGTCGTCGCCCACGCCGACGTCACCGCCCGCCGGCGCGCCGAGGAGGAGCTCGCGGCGAGCGAGGAGTGGCAGCAGCTGATCTTCGAGACCAGCTCCGACCTCATCTCGACCCACGCCTTCGACAGCTCGTTCCTCTTCGTCTCCGCCGCCTGCCGCACGCTGCTCGGCTACGAGCCCGCGGAGCTCGTCGGCCATCGCGTCTTCGACCTCCTCCACCCCGAGGACGTCCCGGCGGCCAACGCCACCCACCGGCGCCTGCAGACCTCCTCCGACGTCGAGACCATCGTCTGCCGCTACCGCCGCAAGGACGGCCGCTTCGTCTGGGTGGAGGCGATCATCCACATGCTGCAGCGGGGCAGGGACGCCGCCGTCCCCTTCCTCTGCGTGTCGCGCGACATCAGCCTGCGGCGCGAAGCCGAGCGCCGGCAGCGGACGCTGCGCGAGACGCTCGAGCGCGCCGCCGCGGAGTGGGAGAAGACCTTCGACGCCATCCGCTCGCCGATCCTCATCCTCGCCCCCAACGGGCGCATCGTGCGCGCCAACGAGGCGGCGCGCGAGCTCTCCGGCCGCAGCCATCACGGCGTCGTCGGCCACTCGCTCGCCGCCGTCGGCGAGGGCGAGCCGTGGGACGAGGCGGCGATCACCGTGCGGCGCCTGCTCGGCGGCGCGCGCGCCGCCTCGTCCGAGGCGCGCGACGAGGAGACCGGCCGCTGCTGGCAGATCGAGGCCACGCTGGCGCCGTCCGCGGAGGCCGGCGCGAAGGTCATCCTGCAGATGCGGGACGTCACCGACGTGACCCGGCTGCAGGAGTCTCTCCGCCGCTCGGAGGTCATGGCGACCCTGGGCGCGGTGGTCGCCGGCGTCGCGCACGAGATCGGCAACCCGCTCTCGGGCATGAGCGAGATGCTCGACGCCTTCGCCGGCCGCTTCGGCGACCGCCGGGAGTACCAGCGGTACCTGGCGCCCATCCGGACCGAGCTCGAGCGCATCCGCGAGCTGACCCAGGTCCTGCTCTCCCATGCCCGGCCGCCCGCTCCCCGGCTCGCCTCGACCGACCTCGGGCAGACGGTCGAGGAGGCGCTGTCGCTCTGCCGCCCGCCGGCCCGCCGTCGCCGCGTCACCATCGAGGCCGAGATCGGCGGCGAGTGGCCGCCCATCACCGTCGACCGCGAGGGGCTCGTGCTGGCGCTCAAGAACGTCGTCGACAACGCCGTCGAGCACGCGCCGCCGGGCACCTCGGTGCGCATCGTCGCCCGGCGCGCCAGCCTGGAAGGCAGCGAGTGGCTGCAGCTCCGGGTCGAGGACTCCGGGCAGGGCTTCCCGGCCGCCGACCTGCCGCGCGTCTTCGAGCCGTTCTTCTCGCGCCGACCCGGCGGCGCCGGCCTCGGGCTCGCCATCGTCGCCCAGGTGGTCGAGTCGCACGGCGGCAGGGTGCGGGCCGAGAACCGCGGCGGCGGCGGCGCGGTCGAGATCCTCCTGCCGCTGGCGATCGGAGGTCTCGCGTGAGCCCGGCGAGCCGCTGACCCGGCTGACTGACCGCCTGTGCTTGGCGCCGCGGGCGCTTCCGCGCTAGCCTCCGCCCGTCCCCGCGATCCGCCCCCGCGATCCGCCCCCGCAATCCGCCCCCGCGATCCAACCATGGCGCTCCGCCTCCCGATTTTCCTCCAACACCACGCGGCCGCCGCCCTCCTCCTCGGCGCTCTCTTCGCCCTCGATCTCGCCTGCCTGCCGCGCCTCTCGCCCACCTACGACGAGCCGGGCCACTTCCAGTACGGCTACAACCTCCTCCACGGCTACACCGAGCGCTTCGACGACAGCAAGATGCCGGCGAGCGCGGCCAACGCCCTGCCCCTCGCACTCGCCGAGCGGCTGCCGCCGAACGCCCTGCGCCGCGCCCTCGCGAGCCTGGAGGCGGCGCGCCTGCCGACCGTCGTCGCGGCGCTCCTCCTCGCGCTCCTCGCCTACCGCTGGACGGGCGAGCTCTACGGCGGCGCCGCCGCCCTCCTCGCCCTCTTCCTCTGCGCCTGCGATCCCAACCTGATCGCCCACTCGCAGCTCGCGACGACCGACGTCTACGCGGCGCTCGGCGTGACGGCGACCTGCTACGCCTTCTGGCGCCTCGACCGGCGGCGCACCCGGGGAGCCGCGGTGGTTGCCGCCCTCGCCCTGGCCCTCGCCCAGCTGACCAAGTACACCTGCATCTTCCTCTTCCCGCTGGTGGCCGCGCTCGCCGCCGTCGCCTACGGCGGCGCCGTGCTGGCGGCGCTCCGCGCCCGCGATCGCCCGCGCCTCGGCCGCCAGCTCCGCGCCGCGCTGGGGGTCGCGGCCCTCTGTGTCCTGGCGACGCTCGCCGTCGTCAACGCCGGCTTCCTGGGCGACCGCACCGGAACGCCCCTCGGCCGCTACGAGCTCCGCTCCGACGTCTTCCAGCGCCTGCAAGGAATCCCCGGGCTCGCCAGCCTGCCGGTGCCGCTGCCCTATCCCTACCTCCAGGGGCTCGACCTGGTGCGCTACCGCGAGCGGGTCAACAAGGGCTTCGGCAAGATCTACCTCTTCGGCCGGCTGCGGGAGCGCGAGGGGTTCAAGGCGTACTACCTCTACGCCTACCTCTTCAAGGCGCCGCTCGCCGCCCAGCTCCTCCTCCTCCTCGCCGCGGCCGCCTATGCGCTGCGGCGCCGGAGCTTCCGCTTCCGCCGCGACGAGCTCTACCTGCTGCTGCCGGCGCTCGCCTTCTGGATCTACTTCGACCTCCTCTACCGGGCGCAGATCGGCATCCGCTACATGCTCGTCGCCTTCCCGCTGATGCACGTCTTCACCGCCAGCCTGCTCGCCCGCAGGGTCGAATGGCCCCGCTACCGGCTCGCCAGGCCGGCGATCGCGGCCATCGTTTCCATCGTGGCCGCCGTGCTCATCGCCCTCTCGGTCCTCGCCGCCTTCCCGCGCTACCTCTCCTACTTCAACGAGCTGGTCGAGCGCGGGCGCGCCTATGAGATCCTCGCCGACTCGAACCTCGACTGGGGGCAGAACCGGGGCGCGCTCGCGCGCTACCTGGCGCGCCATCCCGGGGCGATCGTCGATCCGCCGCGGCCCGTCGCCGGCACCCTGGTGGTCGACGCCAACTTCCTGACCGGGGTGAAGCGGCCGAACCGCTACCGCTGGCTGCGCGACAACTTCGAGCCGGTGGGCGCCGTCGCGGACTCCTATCTGATCTACCGGATCTCGCCGGCGGACCTCCTGCGGGTCGCCGCGCTCCCCAGCTCCTGAGATCGGAGGACCCTCTCTTGCGCCAGAAGCTCGGGCTCGCCCTCGCCGCCGGACTGCTCTCGCTCGTCGCGGCCGAGCTCCTCATCCGGCTGCTGGGCGCGGCGCCCCAGGTCTACATCATCCGCAAGGGCCGCTTCCAGCTCTCGCCGAATCCAAAGATCGGCTACGAGCCGGCGCCCCTCGTCTACCAGGGCAAGGAGCTGTCGTTCTACGACTTCCAGGGAGCGAGCAACAGCCTGGGCTATCGCGACGTCGAGCACGCCGTCGCCAAGCCGCCGGGGGTCTATCGGATCGTCGTCCTCGGCGACAGCATCGCGGCCGGCCTGCGCGTCGAGCGCTTCGCGGACACCTTCCCGGCGCTCCTCGGCCCGCTGCTCGCCGCCAAGGGCTTGAAGGCGGAGGTCATCAGCTTCGCGGTCTCCGGCTACAACACCCAGCAGGAGGTCGAGACCCTGAAGGCGAAGGGGCTCGCCTATCAGCCGGACCTCGTCCTCCTCGCCTACTCGCTCGGCAACCGCGGCCGCCTCGACGGCGAGATCATGCGCACTCTCCTCAACGAGGAGCAGGAGCGGCGGGGGGTGAGCGGGGTGCGCGTCAACCCGATCCTCGTCAAGAGCGCGCTCTACCGCTTCGTGCGCTTCCGCGTCCTCGCCCTCAAGCGGGTGCCGCAGACCGACGCGCGGAGCGACCTCGACCTCGTCTCGCGGGACACCGTGGCCGAGTACTTCGGCGAGCTCGCCGCCCTCTCGCGCCAGCACCGCTTCGCCGTGCTGGTCGCCGTCTTCCCGCGCTTCGTGAGGAGCTTCGGCTACTACCGCTTCGGCGAGCAGCACGCCTTCGTCCGCGAGCTGGCGCGGAGGAACGGCTTCCACTTGGCCGACCTCCTCGCCCCCTACGCGCGCTGCCGCGCCGCCGCGAGCGAGCCGATCAGCGTCGACACCTTCCACCCCTCCGTCTACGGCCACCGCTGCGCCGCCGAGGCGCTCGCCGCGGTCATCGCGAGCGATATCGCGCCGAAGTGAGCGCTACGGCACGCAGGCGTAGCGCGAGCGCGCCAGGGCGCGGGCGTAGAAGCCCTGCGCCTCGGCGTTGGGGTGGGCGTCCTCGGCGCTCACGAAGTAGCGCTCCCCCGAGCCCGGCGGGAAATCGACCGAGGCGTCGACGACCTCGAAGCCGGCGGCGCGGCCGATCGCGGCGACCCGCGCGTAGATCTCCGCCAGCGGCCCGAAGTTCTTCGGCTGGTGGAGCTCCGGCATCAGCAGCAGCGTGGCCGGGATGCCGTCCTCGCGCAGCAGGGCGCCGAAGTCCTTGAGCGCCTGCTTGTTCTTCTCCCATCCCGGCAGCCCGTCGCGATAGAGCCCGAGATAATAGGAGTTGTAGTTCTGCAGCTTCGGGTCGGTGTGCTTCTCGAGGCGCGCCGAGGCGAGCGACAGCAGGGCGGAGTGCCAGAAGAACGGGTTGGTGTTGGGCACCGGGTCGGGCTCCGCGTCGTTGAACGAGAAGCCGAGGATCACCCAGCGGGGATGGAGCTGGCGGATGGTCTGCCGGTAGCGCTGGTACTCCATCGAGGTGTTGCAGTTGCCGATGCCGGCGTTGTCGACCGTCACCCGCGGGGCGCCCCGGCGGGGACACTCGACGGCGAGCAGCCGCTCGAGCTGGTCGGGAAAGGTGTAGCCCTGGGGGACGCCCCAGCCGAAGGTGAGCGAGTCGCCCACCGCGACGGCGAGCCGGTCGCCCGGCCGGCGCTTCGCCTCGGTGGCGGGATCGGGCAGGCGGAAGCCGTGCTCGTCGGTGCGCACGCGGGCGCCCATGAGGAAGGCGGAGCCGTTCGGCCGCTGCTCCTCGACGACGCCCGGGCGCCGCGAGATCACCTTGATGTCGCGCGCGTAGCGCCACATCTCGACGTCGTAGACCTCGAGCCCGTGGCGCGACACCAGGCGCAGGCCCCACTCGGCGGCGAGGAAGAAGATCAGCAGGGAGACGACGAGGACGACGGGGCCGAGCAGTCTCTTGGTCAGGGTCATGGCCTCAAAGTGCGATCGTTATTGACGTTTTTGCTTGGCAAGGCGGCTGAAAACCCGTAGAATACCGCCAGTTTCCGCGCACCGAGCGCTTTGGTCGAATCACAGGGCGATCACAGGTCGCATCACAAAAGGAGCCTCAAGAGTCATGCGAAAAGTCCTTCTGCACAGCCTCATCCTGGCCGCGGCGCTCGCGCCGGCCCTCTCCGCCGACGTCCTCTTCGTGCCCATCCCGGACGTCGGCGGCATCCAGGGCGCCAACCTCCAGACCACGATCGAGGTGGCCAACCACAACACCGCGAACAGCTCGCTCAACCTGGCCTTCGTGGGGACTGGCAAGGACGGCTCGGCCGCGGTCGGCAACAGCAACAGCTTCCCCGCCAACCGCACCGTGACCAGCGACGTGACCCACCTGATCGGCTCTCCCGGCCTCCTCAAGGTGACCGACAACAGCACCGGGATCGCCCTCGGTCAGGCGGCATTCTACGTGAACAAGGGCTCGGAGAACGCGCCCTGGAACCTGCCGGTCATCTCCGGCGCGAACCAGTTCGACAAGGGAGCCATCGCCTTCATCAACGACCTGCGCCGCGACGCCGACGGGGTCTCGAACCTCGAGATCGTCAACCTCGGCGCCGTCGCGACGACCTGCGCCATCGATCTCTTCGACGCCTCCGACGTCTCCATCCTGCCCGTGCTGAGCGCCACCGTGATGCCGCAGGGCCACGGCGTCACCCACGACGTGCTCCACCTCGCCAACCTCACCGAGATCCAGGGCGTGCGGGCGCAGGTGAGCTGCGATCAGGCGTTCTACGCCTACGGCACCTTCGTGTCGACCGATTTCACCCTCTTCCGGATGTTCCCGCCGCTCACCGCGGCGACGCAGCCCGCCGGCAAGGTCGTCGCCGTCGACATGGGCGGCCTCTTCTTCACCTCGAACTCCTCCCACCCGAACCTCGACCTCCCGCTGCCGCTCGCGGTGGGCGTCAAGTACCGCCGGGTGACCATCGACTTCGACATGAACATCCGCAACTTCACGCCGCTCTTCAGCGGCATCCTCGGCATGTTCCACGCCGGCGGCCCGCGCTTCGGCAAGACCCTCTACTTCGGCTTCAACGTCCGCGGCGTGCGCGGCCGCGTGCTCGGCGACCTCGGCCAGCCGACGCTCGAGGCGGCGGTCAAGCGCAACGTCACCTTCGTCGAGGGCGGCGCCTACCACATGAAGGTCATCTACGACGTGCCGACCCGCGCCATCCTCTTCCTCGCCACCAACAACAAGACCGGCGCCGTCGTCATGGACGCCCTCGTCGGCAACTTCAACTGGGACGTCATCGACACCGGCGGCGCGCCGGTGCGCATCCAGTTCGGCCTGCCCGGAATCGCCGACGGCGCCTACTATCCGCCGAAGGGCTGGAAGTTCTCGAACCTCCACGTGCGCGCCACGCCGTAGCGCGAGGCGCCTGCGATCGCCGTTCCCGGGCGCCGGGCCGCGAGGCCCGGCGAGCCGTTTCCAAAGCGCCGGGCCGGGAGGCCCGGCGCTGGTCGTACCAGAGCCAACCTATCCGTCTCATTCACCTTCGTGTAGACTAGAGTCATGTCCCGGAAGCCTTATGGCGAGCGAGCGCGGAGCGTGCTGCTGACGGCGGTCAAGAGCTCGGGCGTCACCCAGACGCGGATCGAGCGCGCCCTCGGCATGAGCAAGGGCTACCTCAGCCAGGTCTTCTCCGGCCGCATCGAGCTCAAGCTCTGGCACCTCGAGGTGATCCTCGAAGAGATCGGCTTCGAGCCGCAGGAGTTCTTCCGCCTCGCCTACCCCCGGCAGGCCGAGGGCCAGCAAGCGAGCACCATGGAGCAGTTCGCCGCCTACGCCAGCCGTCGCGCCGGTCCGCCGGAGCTGCCGCCGCCGGCGTCCGGCCTGCCCGACGAGCTGCGCTCCGCGGTCCGCGAGATGGTGCGCGAGGTGCTGGCCGAGGAGACCGCCGCCGTGCAGCGGGCGTCTGCGAGCGCGGCGTCCAGGAAGAGCGTCGGCGGCCGCGCCGCGAAGCGGCCGCGCGGCGGCCGAGCGAAGCAGGGATAGGGGGACCTTCCGCTCTCCTACCTGTGGCCCGGCAGGTGCTCGAAGCGCTTCAGGATCGTGGCGATGGCGTCGAGGCAGCCCAGGTTCAGGGCCTCGCGCTGGGCGGCCTCGTGGAGGATGATGAGCCCGGCGAGCGCCTCGCGGTGGATCTCCAGGCGCTGGAAGGTCTTCACCGTCTCGTCGATCACCTCGAAGACCCGGCGCGTGCGCCCCTGGCGGACGAGGACCGCGGTGAGGTCGAGACTGACGAGCGCCTTCTGGTACGGCAGCTCGAGGCGGTCGAAGCCGCGCCGGACCTCGCCGAGG